>JANTHH010000117.1 GCA_024762485.1 Chromatiales bacterium | reverse complement strand
GGCCGTGGCCCAGAAGATTGCTGTCATCGACTATGGCATGGGTAACCTGCGCTCGGTTTCCAAGGCGGTGGAACACGTCGCGGCGGACGCCGAGGTGCGTGTCACCGACGATGCCGACTGGATCGCCGCCGCCGACCGGGTGGTGTTCCCCGGACAGGGCGCAGCGCGTGACTGCATGGCCGCCATCGGTGAGCACCATGTGCGTCAGGCCGTGCTCGACGCCGCGCGCAACAAGCCCTTCCTCGGCATCTGCATGGGCCTGCAGGTGCTGCTGAGTCACAGCGAGGAGAACGGCGGCACCGACCTGCTGGGGCTGTTCCCCGGCGAGGTGGTGCGCTTCCCGTCAGATATGCCGGGCGACGGCGACCTGCCGCTGAAGATACCGCACATGGGCTGGAGCCGGGTCGATCAGACCCGCGCACACCCATTGTGGCAGGGGATCGAGGACGGCAGCCGCTTCTACTTCGTGCACAGCTATCACGTGGTGCCTGAGGATGAGACGCTGGTGGCCGCCACCACTGATTACGGCATCCGCTTCAACTGCGCCATTGCACGCGACAATCTCTTCGCCGTGCAGTTCCACCCGGAGAAGAGCGCCGATGCCGGGCTGCAACTGCTTGAAAATTTCGTTAACTGGACTATCTGACTGCGTCCTCGTGGGAGGCCTGCTGCGGGGGTTTCTGCCCTTTGGCTGCGCCGCACCCACTGCGCGATGAAAAAGAGACAACCTGATGCTGCTGATACCTGCCATTGATCTGAAAGACGGCCAGTGCGTGCGCCTGCGCCAGGGTGTGATGGACGACGACACCGTGTTCTCCGACAACCCGGTGGAGATGGCCGGCAAGTGGGTGAGTGCCGGCGGTCGCCGCCTGCACCTGGTGGATCTCAACGGCGCCTTCGCCGGCGAGCCGGTGAATGGCGAGGTGATCCGTGCCATCGCCAAGGCCTATCCTGACGTACCCATCCAGGTGGGCGGCGGCATCCGTGACGAGGCGACGATACGGGCCTACCTGGATGCGGGGGTGACCTGGTGCATCATCGGCACCCAGGCGGTGAAGGATCCGGATTTCGTCACCCGTGCCTGCCAGGCATTCCCCGGACACATCATGGTCGGTCTCGATGCAAAGGAGGGCAAGGTGGCCATCAACGGCTGGGCGGAGGTGACGGATATCGACGTGACAGACCTGGCCCGGCGTTTCGAGAACGACGGCGTGTCCGCCATCATCTATACCGATATCGGGCGTGACGGCATGCTGCAGGGCCCCAATGTGGAGGCCACGGCGGCACTGGCCAACGCGGTGAACATCCCCATCATCGCCTCCGGCGGCATCACCGATATCGACGACATCCGCGCCCTTTGCGAAGCGGATACCGACAACATCGCCGGCGCCATCACCGGTCGCGCCATCTACGAGGGCACCCTCGATCTCGCCGCAGGCCAGAAACTGGCCGATGAGTTGAGCGGACACTGAGGACATCGTCATGGGCCTGGCCAAACGCATCATCCCCTGCCTGGACGTGGACAACGGCCGCGTCGTCAAGGGCGTGAAGTTCGTCGACATCCGCGACGCCGGCGACCCGGTGGAGGTGGCGCGCCGCTACAACGAGGAAGGCGCCGACGAGATCACCTTTCTCGACATCACCGCCAGTTCCGATAACCGCGAGACCATCGTCCACGTGGTGGAGCAGGTGGCCTCGGAGGTGTTCATCCCGCTCACGGTGGGTGGTGGCATCCGCGCTGTCGAGGACGTGCGTCGCATGCTGCTGGCCGGCGCCGACAAGGTGGCCATCAACACCGCCGCCGTGTTCAACCCCGAGTTCGTCAAGGAGGCCGCAGAGCGCTTCGGTTCGCAGGCCATCGTGGTGGCTATCGATGCCAAGCGGGTGGATGACCACTGGGAGATCTTCACCCATGGCGGGCGCAAGCCCACCGGCATCGATGCCGTGGAATGGGCGAAGCGGATGGCCGACTACGGCGCCGGCGAGATCCTGCTCACCAGCATGGACCGGGACGGCACCCGCATCGGCTTCGACAACGCGCTCACCCACGCGGTGGCCGCTGCAGTGCCCATCCCGGTGATCGCCTCAGGCGGCGTCGGCAATCTGCAGCACCTGGTGGATGGTGTGAAGCAGGGCGGTGCGGATGCCGTGCTGGCAGCCTCCATCTTCCATTTCGGCGAGTACACCGTCGGCGAGGCCAAGCGCTTCATGGCGGAACAAGGCGTGGAGGTGAGACTCTAATGGATACCCTGGACAAGCTGGCCGAGGTGCTGGAGAGCCGCAAGGGCGCGGACCCCGACAGTTCGTATGTGGCCCGGCTGTACAGCAAGGGTCTGGATGCCATCCTCAAGAAGATCGGCGAGGAGGCCACCGAGACCGTGATGGCGGCCAAGGACGGTGACGCGGACAAGATCGTCTACGAGACCGCGGACCTGTGGTTCCACTCGCTGGTGCTGCTGGCACAGCAGGGGTTGGGGCCACAGGATGTATTGTCCGAGCTGGACCGGCGCTTCGGACTGTCCGGTCTGGAGGAAAAGGCCCGCCGCAGCGAGTGAGCGGCGTCATCTGCTATCATCCGCGGTTTCCGGTCCCCGACCGGCAACCCGTCAAAGACAAGCCCCCGAGAGGCGTGGAGTAGATCATGGGATTAGGTGGAATCAGTATCTGGCAGCTGTTGATCATTCTGGCGATCGTGCTGCTGTTGTTCGGCACCAAGCGGCTGCGCAACCTGGGTGGCGACCTGGGCTCGGCCTTCAAGGGCTTCAAGAAGGCCATGGGTGACGAGGAAAAGGGCGAAACCGAGAAGCTGGAACAGGCGGACAAGCAGGAGAGCATCATCGAGGGCAAGGCCAGCGACGAAAAGGAAAAGGAGAAGGACAAGCAGGCCTGAGCCTGTCCCTCGTATCCTCTTTTTTGATCAGGGTCTGTCGCAATGTTTGACGTGGGTTTCCTCGAACTGCTGGTGGTCGGCGTGGTCGCGCTGCTGGTGATCGGGCCCGAGCGTCTGCCCAAGCTCGCGCGCACCGCCGGGTTGTGGGTCGGCAAGGGGCGGCGCTTTGTCTCCTCGGTCAAGGCCGATATCGAACAGGAACTGAAAACCGAGGAACTCAACCGCATCCTCGAGCAGCAGAAGGCCGCCAATCCACTGCACGAGATCATCGAGGATACCCGCAAGGATTTCGACGAAATCAAACGCCAGACCGAGGCAGTGGTAAAACCGGCAGAGGGCCAGGAGACGCCGGAAAAGGACCATGAGCACAAATCCTGAGGTTCAGGAGCAGCCCTTTATCAGCCACCTGATAGAGTTGCGCGACCGCTTGCTGCACATGGTGCTGGCGGTGCTGATCCTGTTCCTGGGGCTGTTCTACTTCGCCAACGACATCTATTCCTTCGTCGCCGAGCCGTTGCTCAGGGCGATGCCCGAAGGCACCAGCATGATCGCCACCCAGGTGGCCTCGCCTTTCCTCACGCCGATGAAGCTGACCCTGGCGGCGGCGGTGTTCCTGGCCATGCCCTACCTGCTGTACCAGCTCTGGGCCTTCATTGCCCCCGGCCTTTACCAGCACGAGAAACGGCTCGCCATACCGCTGCTGGCGTCGAGCATCCTGCTGTTCTATGCCGGCATGGCCTTCGCCTATTTCGTGGTGTTTCCGCTGATCTTTGCCTTCCTCACCAGCGTGGCACCGGAAGGCGTGGCGGTGATGACCGATATCAGCGCCTACCTGGACTTCGTGCTGGCGCTGTTCTTCGCCTTCGGCCTGGCCTTCGAGGTGCCCATCGCCACCATTCTGCTGGTCTGGGTGGGTGCCACCACGCCACAGAAGATGGCCAGCAAGCGGCCCTATGTCATCGTCGGCGCCTTTGTCGTCGGCATGTTTCTCACCCCGCCCGACATCATTTCCCAGACCCTGCTGGCACTGCCCATGTGGCTGCTGTTCGAGGTCGGGGTATTCTTCTCGCGCAGCTTCGTGCGCCACAAGGATGAGGACGAGGATGAGGAGGCGGAGGCCGGCGCGGAACAGCCGGCAGCCAGCCAGCAGGAAACGGCCACGTCAGAGACCGATGCCGATGCCGAGGCCGAGGAGGATCTTGCCTTCCAGGAGCTGACCGAGACTGAGATGGATGCCGAACTCGACCGCATCGAGGCCGAGGAGGCCGCGCAGGAGGCCGAGGAGCGTATCGCCGATGCCCACGCTGCCGTCGACGCCAAGCTGGAGCGGGTGATGGTGCTGCGCGATGAGATGGACCTCGATGGTGCCCGTCGTCTGCTGCACGAGGTGCTGGTGGAGGGAAATGCCTCCCAGGTCAATGTTGCCCGCAATATCCTCGCGCAGATGGAGGACGAGGACTGAGGCGGTGCCCCTTCAGCTGTCGACCGGGCGCGGCCGGCGCTGCTCGTCCACGGCCACGTAGGTCAGGGTTGCCTCGGTGACCTTGACGCACTCGGCAATCCCCCGATCCCGCTCTGCATAGACCTCGACCTTCACGGTGATCGAGGTGTTGCCCACCCGTTCCACACAGGCGTAGTAGCTCACCATGTCGCCGACGAATACCGGCTGGTGAAACTGGATCGAGTTCACCGCCACCGTCACCACCCGACCGGTCGCACGCTTGTGCGCCACCACCGCCCCGGCGATGTCGATCTGCGACATGATCCAGCCGCCGAAGATGTCGCCCGCGACATTGGTGTCGGTGGGCATGGCGAGCACGCGGGTGGTGGCTTGGCGGTCTTGCGGCAGGCAGGTCGGTTCCATGGGGTGGCTGGCTCCTCGGTTGATTCGCTATATCATAGCGGCTTGCCAACTACCGGGAGAGCAGGGTGCCGTCATTCACCGCCTATCGGATCCATCAGCAGGACGGTCGCAGCCAGGGCCGCCTGGAGTCGCTGACCCTCGACGACCTCTCGCCCGGCGAGGTGGTGCTCCGTGTCGCCTGGTCCGGCATCAACTACAAGGATGCCCTGGCGGCCACCGGTGCCGGCCGGATCATCCGCGACTTCCCGCGCGTCGGCGGCATCGATGCCAGCGGCACGGTGCTCGAATCCGCCGATGACCGCTTCCACCCCGGCGACGAGGTGCTGGTGACCGGCTTCGGTTTCGGCGTCGACCACGACGGCGGCTTCAGCGAGATCGCCCGGGTACCCGCCGACTGGCTGGTACCCCTGCCCGCGGGGCTGGACCTGCGTGAGGCCATGATCCTCGGCACCGCGGGCTTCACCGCCGGTCTGGCGCTCAGACGCCTGCTGGACAATCACCAGTCCCCGGCCATGGGGCCGATCCTGGTCACCGGTGCCAGCGGGGGCGTGGGCAGCATCGCCATCAATCTGCTGGCCGACCAGGGCTTCGAGGTGGTGGCGCTGACCGGCAAGGCGGCGCAGGCCGACTGGCTCAGGTCGCTCGGCGCCAGCGAGGTGCTGCTGCGCCAGGACCTGGAGATGGGCGAGCGGCCGTTGGAACAGGGGCGTTGGGGCGGCGCGCTGGACGGGGTCGGCGGTGCCACCCTGGGCTGGCTGACGCGCACCGTGCGACCCTGGGGCAACATCGTCAGCTATGGCATGGCCGCCGGCATCGAGCTGCAGACCACGGTGATGCCCTTCATCCTGCGCGGTGCGGCGCTGCTCGGCGTCACCTCGGCCGATTGCCCGGCGGCCTGGCGAGACGAGGTCTGGCGGCGGCTGGCCGATGACTGGCGACCGTCCCGGCTGGAGGACATCGTCAGTCATGAGCTGACGCTGGAGCAACTGCCCGGTGCCTTCGAGGACTATCTGCAGTCGCGCATCACCGGCCGCACCCTGGTACGCCTCTGACAGCATCGGGCGCGTGACCTACAATGCCGGCCTGCCGCCGACATGTCTGAACAGCAAACAAAGGGGTTGATATGAACCTGCATGAATACCAGGCGAAGGCCTTGTTCGCCGATTACGGTGCCCCGGTGCCCGCCTCCTGTGTGGTGGCGGATGTATCCGAAGTGCCGGCCGCCCTCGACGAGCTGGGTGGCGGGCGCTGGGTGGTCAAGGCGCAGGTTCATGCCGGCGGTCGCGGCAAGGCCGGGGGCGTGGCCCTGCTGGATGATCCCGCGGCGGTGCGCGAAAAAGTGTCCTCGCTGCTGGGCAGTCGCCTGGTCACTTACCAGACCGGGGCCGACGGCCAGCCGGTGGAGAAGGTGCTGATCGAGGCGCCGAGCGACATCGAGCGCGAACTCTACCTCGGCATGGTCATCGATCGGTCCCTGGCGCGGGTGGTGGTGATGGCCTCCACCGAGGGCGGCATGGAGATCGAGAAGGTCGCCGACGAGACCCCGGAGAAGATCCTCAAGGCGGTGATCGACCCACTGGTCAAACTGCAGCCCTTTCAATGTCGGGACCTCGCCTTCGGCCTGGGCCTGGCCGGTGACCAGATCAAGCAGTTCAGTCGCCTGCTCGGTGGCCTGGTCCGCCTGTTCCTGGAGAAGGATCTCAGCCTGATGGAGGTCAACCCGTTGGTGGTGACCGGCAGCGGCGACCTGTTGTGCCTGGATGCCAAGATCAACCTCGACGACAACGCGCTCTACCGCCACAAGGATCTGCAGGCGTTGCACGATCCCGGTCAGGAGGACCCGCGTGAACTGCGCGCCAAGGAGTGGGATCTCAACTACATCTCGCTCGATGGTGACATCGGCTGCATGGTCAACGGTGCCGGGCTTGCCATGGCCACCATGGACCTGATCAAGCTCTACGGCGGCGAGCCCGCAAATTTCCTCGACGTCGGTGGCGCCGCCACCCAGGAACGTACCGCCGAGGCGTTCAAGATCATCCTCTCGGACGACAAGGTGAAGGGCATCCTGGTGAACATCTTCGGCGGCATCGTGCGCTGCGACATGATCGCCGAGGGTATCGTCGGCGCGGTGAAGGAGGTTGGTATCGATGTGCCCGTGGTGGTGCGTCTGGAGGGCAACAACGCCGAACGGGGGTTGCAGATACTCAATGACAGCGGACTGGCGATCACCGCTGCGGCGGGTCTCGAGGAGGCCACCCGGCGCATCGTCGAGGCAGTGAAGGAGGCGGGCCGATGAGCGTGCTGATCGACAAGAACACCAGGGTCATCTGCCAGGGCTTCACCGGAAAACAGGGCACCTTCCACTCGGAGCAGGCGATCGCCTACGGCACGAAGATGGTTGGCGGCGTCACGCCGGGCAAGGGTGGCCAGCAACATCTGGGGCTGCCGGTATTCGATACGGTCAAGCAGGCCGTGGCGGCGACTGCGGCCGATGCCTCGGTGATCTACGTGCCGGCGCCTTTCTGCAAGGATGCCATCCTCGAGGCGGTGGATGCCGACATCGGCCTGATCGTCTGCATCACCGAGGGCATCCCCACCCTGGACATGCTGGAGACGCGCGAGGTGGTGCGGGCGGCCGGTGCCCGGCTGATCGGCCCCAACTGTCCGGGCATCATCACCCCGGGTGAATGCAAGATCGGCATCATGCCCGGCGCCATCCACCGGCCGGGCAAGGTCGGCGTGGTCTCCCGCTCGGGCACGTTGACCTACGAGGCGGTGGAACAGACCACCGCGCTCGGGGTGGGGCAGAGCACCTGCATCGGTATCGGTGGCGACCCCATCCCGGGCATGAGCTTCATCGAGGCGCTGGCACTGTTCGAAGCTGACCCGCAGACAGCGGCCATCGTCATGGTGGGCGAGATCGGCGGCAGCGCCGAGGAAGAGGCCGCCGAGTATATCCAGGCCCATGTCAGCAAGCCGGTGGTCGCCTATATCGCCGGTGTCGCGGCACCCAAGGGCAAGCGCATGGGTCATGCCGGGGCGATCATCGCCGGCGGCAAGGGCACGGCGGCAGAGAAATACGCCGCACTGGAGGCGGCCGGTGTCAGCACG
Organism: Chromatiales bacterium; assembly: GCA_024762485.1. Lineage (GTDB taxonomy): Bacteria > Pseudomonadota > Gammaproteobacteria > Chromatiales > Chromatiaceae > JANTHH01. Next base: position 1,169 of record JANTHH010000117.1, on the reverse strand, counting down.
GTGCGGGCGGTGACCGATATCGGCCGGGCGCTTGCAGAGATCCTGGACGGGCAATGAGCGCGAAAGATAGCGGACTACGGGCCTGGGATGATCTCGGTCCCGATGAGCAGTTGGCCCTGCGCGAGGCCTATGGCCATTACCTGGATGCCTTGCCGCCGACCTGCTCGCTGGAGGCAAAGATCGAGCGGTTCCGGCATTGGCTGGCCGAGCGGGGTGTGTCTTACGCGAACGAGGGGCGGGATCGCTGAAACTTTTTCATAGGGAGAGTGGTCTATTTACGTGAATCGCAGACACCGCCGCACGGTGGCTGTGGTTTGCAGACTCCCCCCTTGTGATTGATCTTCAATTCAACCGGCCCCGTCTTGGGAGCCGGTTTTTTATTGTCCGCATGTATTCCAATGGTGCAGAAAGCCACTCCAGTGCACCAAATCGGTGCCAATTTGGCTTTTAACGGCAAGAATGTCTCGCTAACTTATTGATTTATTATGCACCAATATGTGGCACATATTGTGCTAGAAAGATGCGTCTGTTTTTGCGTATTCCTGATCGATAACAATTACTGCTTCTGAGGAAATCCGAGTTATGAAGAGCTGGAGTCATAAAGCGCTGGTTGCGCTGGCGGGGATTTTGCCCGCGGGTGCGATGGCAGAGACCGTGCAGATGAGCGGCGGCAACACCGCCTGGATCCTGACCTCCACCGCCCTGGTGCTGTTCATGACCCTTCCCGGTCTGGCTCTTTTCTATGGCGGTCTGGTGCGCAGCAAGAACGTGCTGTCGATCCTGATGCAGTGTTTCGCCATCGGCGGCATGTCCTCCATCCTCTGGCTGGTGGTGGGCTACAGCCTGGCCTTTGGCGAGGGGGGTGCCTACCTCGGTGACTTCAGTCGGGTGCTGATGGCGGGCGTGGGGCGCGACACCCTGTCTGGCGATATCCCTGAGGCGCTGTTCATGCTGTTCCAGATGACCTTTGCGATCATCACCCCGGCGCTGATCATCGGCGGCTTTGCCGAGCGTATGAGATTCTCCGCGGTGCTGCTGTTCAGTGGGCTGTGGTTGTTGGCAGTCTATGTGCCGGTGACCCACTGGGTCTGGGGTGGCGGCTGGTTGGGCAGCATGGGCCTGTATGACTTCGCCGGCGGCGTGGTGGTGCACATCACCGCAGGCGTGGC
>JANTHH010000116.1 GCA_024762485.1 Chromatiales bacterium | reverse complement strand
TGTCGGGGCAGACGATGGCGATGCGCGCCTGCGGATTGCGCCGCAGCCGGCCCAGTGCCCAGCGGGCGATCACCCGGTATTCCTCCTCGGTATCCACTGCGGTGAAGTGGCCGGGTGTGCAGCGGGGCTCGGGGATGTCGAGCTGCCGGACGGTGATGCCCTGTTGTGCCAGGGCGTCGAACAGGCCACGCAGGTCCGGTGCCAGTTCGTCGAAACCGGCCAGCCACAGCGCGTCCGCAGTAATGCCGGGATGTCGGGTCAGCAGGGTGGGAAGGCAGGCGCTGCCGATGGCCCCGAGTTCATCACAGCGCTGCTCGTAGGCGTGCCGCCAACGGTCGAAGGCACGGCACTCCGGGCTGCCCCAGTTGCGGATCAGGTCTGCCGGCAATTGCCATTGCTGCATCAGGTTCCAGGCACTGGCGGCGGCGCGGGCGGCAGCGCGCGGTTGCAGCAGCGAGGGCTGTTGCCGGCGGACGACCTGTTCCCACAGCAGTTGCTCCTGGTGCGGGCCGAGCAGCCGGTGCCGCATATGGCCCTGTTCGTGCAGTCGCTGGTATTCGCGCCGCAGCCAGCTTGCCAGCGGCAGGATGTCCGGTGTCTGCCAGACGCTCTCGCCGGCGGCGAGCCGGGATTGTTCATAGCGCTCGAGGAGGTCGCGCGCGAGACGGTTGTTGACGGTGACCAGGGTGGCGCCGTTGTCGAGCGCACGGAACAACTGTTGGATGTCGGTGGAGGGTTCTCTGGCTGCCATGCGGGGCAGTTTACCGTCTCCGGACGGCGGGTGAGGGAGGGATTCGCAGGGGAGGGCTTGTCGGCGGGATCCCTGCCGACCAGGGCGCCCGGGAGTGGGCGCCCTGGTCTGGTTCAGTCGCGGTAGTGGGGGTCTACCCAGCAGCGCGGCAGCGGCTCGCCGGAGAGGAACTCCAGGTCGCTCTTCGGGAAGGAGGTGGGCTCGGGCAGTTCCTCGCCGATATTGTGGCGCCCGGCGACCTTGTCGCGAAAGGGGTCGAACAGGTCGTTAAGACTCAGGACCTCAACGAGATGCCCGGTGGATTTCTCTTTCAGAAACATGGCTGACCTCAGTTTGTTTTGGTTTATTCCAACGGGAGAGCATCCCGTCCCTGCAGTCAACTATGGGTGCTGGACTGCAGATTGCAATGCCGCGCCATGATGGCACAGGACAAAAGCGGGCTGCTTTGATCTGAGTCACTGCGACGGTGTGATCAGGCATCGAGGTCGGGGATGATCCTGCTTTCGAGACGGGCGATGGCGTCCTTGAGTTGCAGTTTGCGCTTCTTCAGACGTCGCAGCCGCAGGTGATCGACGCCGGCATCCTCGGCCAGCCGGCCGATGGCCAGGTCGAGGTCGCGGTGCTCGAGACGAAGTGCAAGCAGCTGCTGACGCAGTGGGTTGTCGAATTCGTTGCTCACACGCCTAGTCTACGAGAAAAACACGCGCCGGCAGAAGTTTCCGTGCTGTCGTGGCATCAGGTCTCCTTTGCCGGCGGCGCGGCAAGGGTCACCCGATCCTTGTCCAGGGTGATCGACCGCGCCTTGTAGAGCCGGCCCAGCGCCTTCTTGTAATTGCTTTTGCTGACGCCAAAGGTGTCGTAGATGGCCTCGGGGCTGCTCTTGTCCGTCAGTTCACTGCGGCCGCCCTGCCGGCGCAGATGATCGAGGATGCGCTGGTCGAGGTCGTCGCGGGCCGCCTTGCCTTGCGGCTGCAGGGCAAGGTCGATGCGGCCGTCATCGCGGATGGCCTTGATGTAACCCTGCACCCGTTGCCCGGTCCTCAATGGCCGCAGCAGGTCGCCGGTGAAGATCATCCCCAGGTGGTTGCCATTGATGACCGCCTTCATGCCCAGGTCGCTGCGGCCGCAGATCAGCAGGTCGACCGGCTGGTTGGGGGTGAAGTCATCGTTCTCCTCGCTGAGATATTTCGACAGCTTGCTGGAGGCGGCGATGCGCTGGGTGGCCTTGTCGAGGTAGATATAGACACAGTAATGGCGACCCACCGCCATCGGGACCCGCTGCTCGGCGAAGGGCACCAGGAGGTCCTTGGGCAGCCCCCAGTCGAGAAAGGCGCCGACACGGTTGACTGCCACCACCTTCAGACAGGCGACCTCGCCGACCATCGCCCTGGGCTCCAGGGTGGTGGCGATGGGGATGTCCTCCGAGTCGAGGTAGAGGAACACCTCGATCTCGTCCCCCGGCTCGGTGCCTTGCGGCACGTAGCGGCCCGGCAGCAATATCTCGCCCAGTTCGCCGGCATCCAGATAGATCCCGAAGGGGACGTGTTTGACGACGCGCAGCCGCTGGCGCTTTCCGATCTCTACGGGCATGTGTGTCCTGTTTGGTGTAAGGCGGTAGTGTTGATGACGGAGACATTATGATGCCTTGAGCCGGGCATTGCCCGCCTCGTCGCTGGCCTGCGCACGTGCATGGCAGACGTCGGTGACGACCCTGTTCCCACCCACCGGGTCTGCGGGGCAGGTCGGGTCAGTCGAGGGTCGGGCCCAGTATGAACGGGACGGTCTCGAATCCGTGTTCTTCCAGCATGGCCTGAATGTCGTCCCAGTCGTAACCGGGATTGCCTTCCTCGACGGCGGCGATCAGGCCGGTAACGTGGCGGTATGCCTCGTGGCGCTCGAAGTCGTCGGGGATACGAAGCAGGCGGATGTTGGCGGGGTCCCTGGCGGGCAGGATCATCAGGTCCGGCATGGATTCTCTCCGATTCGGGTTGGTCATGCTCATGGTGTCGCATCTGTCGACCATGTCCTTGCCCTGGGTCAACCGGGTGGCCGGAAATGCGGGCCGGAGATCCAGGGAAGGCGGTGTTTCAGATTGCAGTAATTTGCTGAAATTGGTATGATTTTGCACCTGTTTTCCGGGTATTCACCCGAAAATCGCGCCTTTCCCTGGGCTTGTGGCAGTTTTGTCGCCCCGCGACCACTGAGACCGGTCTTTGCCGGTTCATGGGTGGCCAGTGGTGTCGTTCCTTAAAAGCACTGCAGCTGGATGATGACATGAATCTCGATATTCGACGGTTGTTTCCTTTTCTGGCATGGATCAGGCTCATCAACAAGGACACGTTGAAGGCGGACCTGATCGCCGGTTTCACGGGTGCCGTCATCGTGCTGCCGCAGGGCGTGGCCTTCGCCACCATCGCCGGCCTGCCACCGGAATACGGTCTCTACACCGCCATGGTCACGCCGATCGTGGCAGCCTTGTTCGGATCGTCCAGACACCTGATATCCGGCCCCACAACGGCCATCTCCATCGTCGTCTTCTCAGCCGTCAGCTCCCACGCGGAACCGGGTACCCCCGAGTTCGTGAGAATGGCGCTGACGCTGACCCTGCTGGCAGGGGTGTACCAGCTGTCGTTCGGCCTGGCACGCCTCGGCAAGCTGGTCAATTTCGTCTCCCATACGGTGGTCATCGGCTTCACTGCCGGTGCGGCCATACTCATCGCCACCAGCCAGCTGAAGAACGTGCTCGGCATCGAGATCCCCAAGGGCGAGTCATTTCTGCATACCTGGATCGACATCTTCTCTCAGCTGGGCATGATCAACCCCTATACCCTGATTGTGGCGGGCGTGACCTTGGTGACCGCCTTGCTGATCAAACGCTTCACGCCGAAGATCCCGAACCTTCTGGTCGCCCTGGTGGTGGGCAGTGTGCTGGTGGTGCTATTGCAAGGGGAGCAGCACGGGGTCAGCCTGGTGGGCATGATTCCGGCCCAGCTGCCACCGCTGTCGGTACCGGATTTCTCGCTGGGAATCATCAGGGACCTCGCTCCCCAGGCCTTTGCGGTGGCCCTGCTGGGTCTGATCGAGGCGGTATCCATCAGCCGCGCGGTGGCGACCAAGTCGAATCAGCGCATCGATGCCAACCAGGAATTCATCGGCCAGGGCCTGTCCAATATCGTCGGCAGCTTCTTCTCCAGCTATGCCGGGTCGGGCTCGTTCACCCGTTCCGGGGTGAACTACTCCGCCGGGGCGAAGACGCCGATGTCGGCCATCTTTGCCGCCATCCTGCTGATGCTGATTGTGCTGTTGATCGCGCCCCTGACGGCCTATCTGCCGGTGGCGGCGATGAGCGGCGTGATCCTCATCGTGGCCTACAACCTGATCGACTTCCATCAAATCAGCCACATCATCAAGAGCAGCAAGTCGGAGATGGCGATCCTCCTGACCACCTTCTTTGCCACCCTGTTCCTGGAGCTCGAGTTCGCCATCTACCTGGGGGTGATCCTGTCGCTGGTGCTGTTCCTGGCCAAGACCTCCACGCCGGAGATCGTCACCCTGGCGCCCGACACTGAAACCAGTGGGGGCAAGCGCGATCTGGTGGACATCAATGCCAAGCCGGTGAAGCAGTGTCCGCAGCTGAAGATCATCCGTATCGATATGTCGATCTACTTCGGCTCGCAGGATTACGTGCAGAACCGCATCAGCCATATCGTCGAGAATGAGCGGATATACAACATCCTCATCGTCGGCTCCGGGATCAACCTGATCGATCTCAGCGCGGGTGAGATGTTGGTGACCGAGGCCAAGCGGCTGGAGAAGCTGGGCGGCGGTCTGTACTTCGTCGGTCTCAAGCCCAGCGTCTACGATTTCATGGGGCGCAGCCACTTCGTCAGCAAGATCGGCAACAACCACTTCTTCGACCACAAGCGCAATGCCATCCGCTATATCTACAGCAGGATGGACCGGGAGATCTGCTCGACCTGCAACGCCCTGGTGTTCGAAGAGTGTCAATAGGCCATTGCAGGTGAGGCAGTCCGGCCAATACCGGTTTCCCTTTGCCGTCTGCCTGTTGTTCGTGCTGGCGGGACTTGCATCGTCCGCGATGGCCGCTGGGGCGGACGAGGTGGTCCGCGTGTTCAAGGTCTTCGACGGTGACAGTTTTATCGGTCGTACCCGCTACCGCAGTATCCGCATGCACCTGGATGGGGTGAAATCGGCCCCGCTGAGATTCCGGGAGGGGCTCGCCGCCAAGCAGGTGCTGGAGAAGATGATCGCCAGCAAGCGGGTCAACATACGGCCGATGGGGCCGGTCGAGGCCTTGCAACTGCCGGTGCGTGTGCGCTACCTCGACAAGGATATCAACCTGGAGATGGTGCGCAGCGGCTATGTCTGGGTCTGGCCCCGTGATGGGGAGGGACATGCCGATCTGATGGCGGCGGAACAACAGGCACGCGAGGCCGGCAAGGGGGTGTGGGCCGATCCCGCGGCCGTGGCACCCTGGATTCGGCTCGTTGACTGATACTCTCTCTTTCCTCCTTCGCTGACAAATACCCCTGCTCTAAGGTAAAACTCCCCCTGTCTTCTCCGTAAGGGCGCAGGTGCATGGATTTCGAGTGGGTCGCAATAGCGCTCGGCGACGTGTTGTGGATCTCGCTGGCCTTTGTCCTGGGGCTGTTCGCGAGGCTATTCGGGCTGCCGCCGCTGGTGGGTTTCCTGGCGACCGGATTCATTCTCAACCAGTTGGGGGCCAGCAGTGGCGAGGTGCTGCAGAAGCTGGCAGACCTCGGCATCACCCTGTTGCTGTTCAGTGTCGGGCTGAAGCTGCGGCCGAAGGTATTGCTCAAACCGCAGGTCTGGGCGGTCACCGTGCTGCACATGGGCCTGGTGGTCGCCCTGCTCGCACCCGGTTTCCTGCTCCTGGCCTGGGCCGGCTGGCTGGGCGACGGGCTGTCGCTGCAGGCGGGTCTGTTGCTGGCCTTCGCACTGAGCTTTTCCAGCACGGTGTTCGTGGTCAAGACGCTGGAAGAAAAAGGGGAGATGAAGTCACTGCATGGCCGCATCGCCATCGGAATCCTTATCATGCAGGACCTTCTGGCCGTGGTGTTCCTTGCCGCGTCCACGGGCAAGCTGCCATCCCCGTGGGCGCTCCTGCTGTTCCTGCTCATCCCGCTGCGCCCTTTATTCAATCTCGTCCTGCAGCGGGCCGGTCATGGCGAGCTGTTGATCCTCTATGGGCTGGTGCTGGCACTGGGTGGGGCGGAACTGTTCGAGCTGGCCGGGGTCAAGGACGATCTCGGTGCCCTGGTGATGGGTCTTCTGGTGTCGCGCCACCCCAAGGCGACAGAAATGGCGAGGTCCCTCTTCGCCTTCAAGGATCTGTTCCTGGTGGGGTTCTTCCTCTCCATCGGGCTGGCCGGCCAGCTGTCGCTGGATGCCCTGCTGCTCAGCCTGCTGCTGGTGCCTTTCCTGTTCGTCAAGTCGGCGCTGTACTTTGGCCTGATGACCCGCTTCAGGCTGCGCGCACGCACCGCGCTGCTGGCGAGTCTCAACCTCATCAACTACAGCGAGTTCGGCCTGATCGTTGTCGCCATGGGGGTGTCGGCGGGATGGATCGACGGCGAGTGGCTGGTGGTCGTCGCCCTTGCCCTGTCACTTTCGTTCGCCCTGGCGGCGCCGTTGAACCGTTATGACGACCAGATCTACCGCCGTTACCGCAACCTGTGGCTGCGCTTCCAGCGACCTGAGCGGCTGCCGGAGGACCGCCTGCTGGATATCAGTGGTTACTCCATCGCCATCTTCGGTATTGGCCGGGTCGGAACCGGCGCCTATGATCGCCTGCGGGAGCGTCACGGTGACACGGTGGTGGGGGTCGATTTCGATGCCGAGCGGGTCAGGCGGCATCAGCAGGCTGGGCGGCGGGTGATCCGTGGTGATCCCAGTGATGCAGATTTCTGGGACCAGATCGGCCATGATCACGGCTTGGAATTCGTGCTGCTTGCCCTGCCGAACCTGGAGGCCAACCTGGATGCCCTGGCCGAGCTGCGGCAGATCGAATTTTCCGGCAGGATCGCCGCCACCGCCCGTTATCCGGATGAGGAGGGGCCGCTGCGTGCAGCAGGTGCCGGTGCCGTGTTCAATATCTATGCGGAGGCGGGTGCCGGTTTCGCCGATCACGCAGAGGCGAACAGCGCCCCGAAACCGTCCCCGCTGGTCTCCTGACACCTCCCCGTGCCGGGCTGGTCAGGGCCGTGGCAGGACGGACATCTCATGGGGTGCCGCGGTCAGGGACGATGGTCCGGTTCCAGTGGCTCACCGTTGTCCTGCTTGCGCCTGATCTCGTCCACCGCCTGCTCGATGGCGATGAAACGCTCTGCCGAGGTGGGATGTGACGCGAGCAGTCCATCGTTACTGATGGAGGCGGGGTGCTCGGCAGCCATGCGCCGCCAGAAATCCGCGACGTGGTCCAGGCTTATGCCGGCACGGGCCATGATGTAAAGACCCACGAGATCCGCCTCCGATTCGAATTCCTTGGAATAACGGGCTGCGGAGAGGTTGCGGAACAGCCCCCCGGTATTCACGCCGGCCGATGCTGCAATGGTATCGAGTATGAAGCCGCCGGCGGCGTTGGTACGCAGTGCGTCGATATGGGCCATGGCATTGTGAGCCAGCTCATGGGCCACCACCAGGCTCAGTTCCTGGTCGGTCTCGGCGAAGCGCATCATGCCCTTGGTGAGGATGATGTGTTCACCGTCGGCCATGGCGTTGACACTGTCCGAGTCGGCAATCGCCAGGCTGAAATCGCAGACGGGCTCCGGCTGCACGGTCAGTGTCAGTGGCCGACCGTCACGGATCACCTGGAAGTCGACGGGCAGGTAGCTTGTGTTGCCTCGCAGGTAGCGGAACAGCTTGGTCTCCGCCTCCTTGTCCCGCCCGATCACATGAGAGCCGACCTGCACCAGCTCGTCGCGCGCCCGCAGCCCGCCATGGCTGGCCGGGGTGTCCGGGATCACATAGTGCACGATCAGCCGGCCCGGCAGGCGCAGGCTGCGCCGGGCCGTGGCGGTGTAGTCATCGCCGAAATCGTACTGGCTGAGCAGTATCACCCCCAGGCCCGGTTTGTGTTTCTGTGTGCAGAGAAAATCGGCGGCCCGCAGCAGCGGGTAGCCCACGCGATAGAGACGCTCGTACTGGCGCAGCTTGTAGCGGATCGCGATCTCGCGCTGTTTCTCCTGCTCGCTGGCGACTAACTGGCTGGGCAGGGTGTCCTGGCGTGTGGTGGGTGCGACGACGCAGCCAGTGATGATGAGGCTGAGGATGGTGGTGAGGAGCAGGCGGCTGGGTTTCATGGTCACAGGTCGGGGTCGATTGGGGTCAGTAGGGCATGATCAGGGCGCCTCGAAAAATTCGAGGTGCCCGTGCGGGACAGGGAAGTCCCGCCATTTTCGATCGCGTAAGCGATTGAAAATGAAGCAAATCGGAAACCGCGTTTTCGGCTTGCGTAGAGAAAAATTGCCTGGATGGTAATTTTTCGAGATCCCCATCAGGGCGGCTCATCTGTCGCCGCGGTGCCCAGCACATGGCGATGACTCGGACAGTGGCCTTGCGTGTGCTTTGACGGCAGATCGGGCGTTCGGTTCCCGCCACCGCAGTGCCGTGGCCGGGGTCCGGCAGGCGAAAGGCCTCTGGCCGAAACATGGCCTTATCCTAAACATACTCTTCCAGAATTTCTGTGGGTGACACAGGGTCTTCGATCGCCACATCAGAGAGGGGGCTGTCATCGGCCCTTATCCTCCAGGCAACTGTCCCAATAAGGGGGGTCAGCAAAGCGTTCGGCAAGGAAATCACTGAAGGCGCGCACCCGGCGCGACAGCAGGCGCCCCGGTGGATAGACCGCGTAGAGGCCTTCGGCAGGCTGCTCGTAGTCGCCGAGTATGGTGACCAGCCGGCCCGCCTGGATGGCCTGATGACAGATGAAGGTGGGCAACACCGCGATACCGAGGTTTGCCTCGGCGGCCAGCAACTGCATCTCGCCGTTGTTGGCCTGCAGCCTCGACGGTACCTGCGGCGTCACCGTCCTGCCGTCGGGCGTGCGGAATCGCCACTGCAGGTGACGCGGCATGTTGGTGTAGTTCAGGCCCCAGTGCCTTGCCAGCTCGGCCGGGTGGGTCGGTGTCCCGTGTTCTGCCAGGTAGCCGGGGCTGGCCACCACCACCCGCCGTACCGCCGACAGACGGCGCGCCACCAGGGTGGAGTCCTCCAGATAGCCGGCCCGCACGGCCATGTCGAATCCCTCCTC
>JANTHH010000115.1 GCA_024762485.1 Chromatiales bacterium | reverse complement strand
GAACAGATCCTGCAGTGCTGGCAGGGGCTGGCCGCGGGCGAGGGGGCAGCGATCATCGGCCACATCGCCCCGCCGCCGGCACGGGTGGTGCTGGAGACAGAGCTGGGTGGCGAGCGCGTGCTGGAGGAACTGGAGGACGACCCGCTGCCGCGTATCTGTTGATGGCGATCAAGGCCGCCACCTTGTTATTGCCCCGACTTCAACTAGCCTAGATGAAGGGACTCGACATGCCTGATAACACGAATAACATCTGCATGCGAAGGAGGCTCATCGTGGCGAGCGTACTGGCTTCCCAGGTTGCACTGACGGCCTGCGCCGATCCGATTGCCGGACGGAATCTGTTCGACCAGCAATGCAGCGTCTGCCACCGGTCCGGCGCCGGCGCCCTGCGCACTCCCGCCGCCGAGATTCCCGCACTGCTGCAGTCCGGCAGTATCCGCACCCACCGTTTCCAGCTCAGCGATGGCCAGCTCAAGGATCTCGAGGCCTATCTGGCCGAGGTACAGGCCGCCAAATGAGCACGCTGGTACTGGGCATCGGCAACACCCTGCTGTCGGACGAGGGCGCCGGCGTGCACGTGATCAATGCACTGCAGTCGCGGATTGGTGACGCCGACGACGTGACCCTGCTCGACGGCGGTACCCTCAGCTTCACCCTCGCGGCCGCCATCGAGGACGCGGCCCACCTGATCGTGGTGGATGCCAGCGAGCTGAAATCCGTCCCGGGCACGGTGCGCACCTTTATCGGTGATGACATGGACCGTTTTCTCAGCGGCCCGCGACGCAGCGTGCACGAGGTGGGGCTGACGGACCTGCTGACCATCGCCCGGCTGGCGGACCGGCTGCCCGTGCGGCGCGCGCTGGTGGGCATCCAGCCCGAGGTGGTCGACTGGGGCGAGTCGCCCACCGAGGCGGTGAGTGCGGCCATCCCCGCCGCCTGCGGCGAGGTGACCCAGCTGATCGAGGCCTGGCGCACATGAACGGACTGCAGGACATCACGGTTACGGTGGAAGAGGGCGCAGTGGGCGAGCCCTCGGCCCAGGTGCTGGCCATCGCCAGCGAGATTGCAGGGCAGCTGGAGGCCTGGCTGGCAACCGGCGAGACCGCCAGCATCGACCTGCGCAGCCTGCCCATGGCCCCTGGCGACTACCAGGCGCTGAAGGCCCTGCTGGGCGAGGGGGAGGTGAGTGCGCGGCTCGAGGCGCTTGGGCCCAGCGACATCTACGAGACGGCCGTGCCCGGCGTGTGGTGGCTGAAACACCGCAATGCCAATGACGAGGTGATGGCCGAGCTGATCGAGATCACCGACTGCCCCGGGATACTCCGAACCCAGGCAGAAGACCTGAGCAGCGCCCCCGGGCAGCTGCGCGAACGCATGCAGAAGGCGACTGTCGAGCCGTAGTGACGACCGCGTAACGAACGGCCGGCATCGAACCCCGGCATGGGAGGTGAGCATGGCAGACAACGAAACCCTCGGTGAGCAGTTGCGCAGGCAGGGCATCAGCCGGCGCAGTTTCCTGAAATTCTGCGCCGCCACGACTTCGCTGATGGCGCTGCCGCCCACGATGGTGTCGGCGGTGGCCGCGGCGCTGGAGAAGGCGAGGCGGCCCTCGGTGATCTGGCTGTCCTTCCAGGAGTGCACCGGCTGCACCGAGTCCCTGACCCGCTCGCACTCGCCCACCCTCGAGTCGCTGATCTTCGGCGCCATCTCGCTGGACTACCATCACACCCTGCAGGCCTGTGCGGGCCACTTCGCCGAGCACCTGCGCACCGAGGTGATCGACAAGCATCCCGGTGAATACCTGGTGCTGGTCGATGGTTCCATACCGACCCGTGATGACGGGGTGTATTCCACCATCGCCGGCATGACCAACGTGCAGATCCTCGAGGAGACCGCCGCTCAGGCCGCGGCGGTGATTGCGGTGGGTACCTGTGCCGCCTTCGGCGGCCTGCCCCATGCCGATCCCAACCCCACCGGGGCGGTGCCGGTGTCGGACATCATCACCGACAAGCCCATCATCAATGTATCGGGTTGTCCGCCCATCCCCACCGTGATCACCGGGGTGCTGGCACACTATCTGACCTTCGGCGGCATCCCGGAGCTGGACGAACTGGGCCGGCCGCTGATGTTCTACGGCGACAGCATCCACGATCGCTGCTACCGCCGGCCGTTCTACGACAAGGGGCTGTTCGCCAAGACCTTCGACGACGCGGGCGCGCGCGACGGCTGGTGCCTGTACGAGCTGGGTTGCAAGGGGCCGACCACCCACAATGCCTGTGCCACGGTGAAATGGAACGAGGGCACCAGTTTCCCCATCGAGTCCGGCCATCCCTGCCTGGGCTGCTCGGAGCCGGACTTCTGGGATGCCGGCAGCTTCTACAACCCGCTGTCCGCGCCCATCGGCGACAGCAGCGACTGGGCCGCACCGGCCATCGCCGCGGGCGCCGCCGCCGGTGCCGCGCTGGGCCTGTATGGGCGCAGGCACAAGGCCGATGCCGAGGCCAGGCGCGAGCCGCTGACCGCCAGAGACCTGGAGGACAAGTCATGAGCGGCATTGAACTGCTCAACTGGGCGCGCGGGCCAGGGCTGCAGATCGCCGGTGCGGTATTCGTGATCGGCGTGATCGTGCGCCTGGCTGCCATCCTCCTGCTGGGCCGCAAGACGGACCTGTCGCGGCCGAGAGAAGGTGCCATGTGGCCGGGACTGCGCACGGTGCTGACCCGCTCGATACCGGATGCCGGCACCTTCAGGCGCTCGCCGCTGGTGTTCATCGCCGGTTATGTGTTCCACCTCGGCTTCCTGCTCACCCTGCTGTTCTATGCGCCCCACATCCTGCTGCTGAAGAGCGTGACCGGCCTGGAATGGCCGGGCCTGCCGGTGTCGCTGATCGACGTGCTGGCGGTGCTGAGCATCACCGCGCTGGTGGCGCTGTTCATCAACCGGCTGATCGACCCGGTGCGCCGGCACCTGTCGCGCTGCGGCGACTGGCTGGCCCTGCTGGTGACCGTGCTGCCGCTGGTCACCGGCTACCTGGCGCTGAACCGCATGCTGCTGCCCTACACCGACATGCTGGCCTGGCACATCCTCAGCGTCGAACTGCTGCTGGTGGTGTTCCCCTTCAGCAAGCTGATGCATACCTTCAGCTTCGTGCTGGCACGTTGGTACAACGGCGCCATCGCCGGCCGCAAGGGGGTGCAGGTATGAGCGGCAAACTCGAACGCGGCCTGAACACCCTGAAGGCGCAGATCGATGCGCCCATGGCGGCCTTCTTCTCCAGCTGCGTGCATTGCGGTGTGTGCGCCCATGCCTGCCTGTTCTACACCGAGACCGGTGATCCGAAATACACGCCGATCTACAAGCTGGAACCCATGCGCCGTGTCTGGCAGCAGGAATACAGCTTCTGGGGCAAGCTGGCCAGGGCGCTGGGACTCAGCAAGCCGGTGACCGACCAGGAGCTGGCCGACTGGGAGGAGCTGGTCTACGACAGCTGCACCCTGTGCGGACGCTGCTCGCTGGTCTGCCCGGTGGGCAACGACATCACCTACATGATCCGCAGGATGCGTGAGGGCATGGTGGCGGCCGGACATGCCCCCAAGGGCCTGAAGCAGGTGACCGTGCGCACGGTGGAGATCGGCAGTCCCATGGGTATCACGCCGGAGACCCTGCGCAAGCAGGCGGCCCACGCCGAGCAGGATGCCGGCCTGCCAGTGCCGCTGGACGTGGCCGGTGCGGATTATCTGTTGCTGCTCTCCGCCAACGAGACCATGGTGTTCACCGACACCCTGCCGGCGCTGACCCGCATCTTCCACCAGGCGGGCGTCAGCTGGACCCTGTCCAGCGAGGCCTACGAGGCCACCAATGCCGGTATCCAGATCGGCTCCTCCGACATCGCCGCCGAACTGGTGCAGCGCATCGTCAGCGCGGCCGAAAAACTCAAGGTGAAATACGTCATCAGTCCCGAATGCGGTCACGCCTATACCGCGCTGCGCTGGGAGGGGCCCAACCTGATCGGCCGGCCCTATCCCTTCGAGGTGATCCATGTCGCCGAGCTGCTGGATCAGTTGCGCGCCGAGGGGCGGCTGAAGCTCGACAGCAGAGAGACCGGTCGGCTGTCCTTTCACGATCCCTGTCAGATGGTGCGCCGCGGCGGTGTGATCGAGCAGCCACGACGGCTGCTGGACCAGGTGGCGGAGGACTTCGTGGAGATGCCCGATGCCGGCATCCACAACTGGTGCTGTGGTGGCGGTGGCGGTGTCAGCGCCAACGAGCGCGCGGTGCCTCTGCGGCGACGAGCCTTCCATCGCAAGAAGGAACAGCTGGACGGCCTGCAGCTGACCACCCTGGTCACCAGCTGCGCCAACTGCCGGGACATGCTGGAGGACGGCCTGGAATATTACGACATGGATATCGAGGTGAAGGGCCTGGCCGATCTGCTGGCCGAGCACCTGGCCGAGTCTGAGCCCGGTGCACAAGGTGGAGAACAATCATGAGCGAACGCGTCGTCGTCGACCCCATCACCCGTATCGAGGGCCACCTGCGCATCGAGGCCCAGACCGACGGGGATACCATCACCGAGGCCTGGTCGTCGGGCACCATGGTGCGCGGCATCGAGATCATCCTGCGCGGGCGCGACCCGCGTGATGCCTGGGCCTTCGCCCAGCGCATCTGCGGTGTCTGCACCCTGGTACACGGCATCGCCTCGGTACGCGCGGTGGAGGATGCGCTGGACTACAAGATCCCGCCCAACGCCCAGCTGATCCGCAACCTGATGATTGCCGCCCAGTACGTGCACGACCACGTCATGCACTTCTACCACCTGCATGCGCTGGACTGGGTGGACGTGGTCTCGGCACTCAGCGCCGACCCCAGGGCCACCTCGGAACTGGCGCAGCAGGTCAGCCCGGGCTACCCTAAGACCTCGCCCGGCTATTTCGCCGACACGAAAAAGCGCCTCAAGGACTTCGTCGAGTCGGGCCAGCTGGGCATCTTCGCCAACGGCTACTGGGGACATCCGGCCTACAAGCTGCCGCCGGAGGCCAACCTGATGGCGGTGGCCCACTACCTGGAGGCACTGGCCTGGCAGCGCGACGTGGCCAAGCTGCACACCATCTTCGGCGGCAAGAACCCCCACCCAAACTTCCTGGTCGGCGGTGCGCCCTCGGCCATCAGCGTCCACCCCGGTCACCAGGGCCAGGGCAAGGGGCCGCACTTCCGCGGCGGTGCCGGCGCCACCGCACTCAACCAGGTGGGCCTGGCCGAGGTGCAGAACATCATCGACAAGATGAAACGTTTCGTGGACCTGGTGTACCTGCCGGATACCCTGGCCATCGCGGGCTTCTACAAGGACTGGGCCGGCCAGGGCGAGGGCATCGGCAACTTCATGAGCTACGGCGACTTCCCCGCCGACGGCACCGACGATGTCTCCAAGCTGCTGGTGCCGCGCGGCGTGATCCTCGACCGTGACCTGTCCACCGTGCACGAGCTGGACCTCAACGACGCCGAGCAGATCCAGGAGCAGGTGGCCCATTCCTGGTACGACTACACCGGGGGCAAGGAGCGGGGCCTGCACCCCTACGATGGCGAGACGGATCTCCACTACACCGGCCCCGAGCCGCCCTACCAGCACCTCGACGTGGACGACGCCTACTCCTGGCTGAAGTCGCCGCGCTGGCGCGGCAAGCCCATGGAGGTGGGGCCGCTGGCGCGCATGCTGCTGATGTACGCCACCGGCAACGACCAGGCGAAGGAGCTGGTGGACTACACCCTGAAGACCCTGGACGTGCCGGTCAGTGCACTGTTCTCGACCCTGGGCCGCACCGCGGCACGCACCCTGGAGACCAAGATCTTCGCCGACGCCATGCAGGGCTGGTACGACAGCCTGGTGGCCAATATCAAGGCGGGTGACGTGCGCACCTTCAACGAGGAGCTGTGGGAACCGTCCAGCTGGCCCAGGGAGGCGCGCGGCGTGGGTTACACCGAGGCGCCGCGCGGTGCACTGGCCCACTGGGTGGTGATCAAGGACGGCAAGATCGACAACTACCAGGCGGTGGTGCCCAGCACCTGGAACGCCGGTCCGCGCGATACCGCGGGCAATCCGGGTCCCTACGAGGCGGCGCTGGCGGGGCACAAGCTGCACGACCCCAAGCAGCCGATCGAGATCCTGCGCACCATCCACAGCTTCGATCCCTGCATCGCCTGCGCGGTGCATGTCACCGACCCGGAGGGTGAGGAGCTGGTGCAGGTCAAGGTCGTTTAAAGTGAACGCCCACTTCGTTTATACAGCCTAAATGTCAGGAGATGTACAGATGAACAAGGTTGTCAGATACGGCGGTCGCTGCCGGTCGGTGGCGCTGTGGTTCTTGACCCTGTCACCGGTCACTGCACTCGCCCATCCGGGCGATCACCCGCACTTCCGGGGCGTGCACCTGGATGTGCCGGACCAGGCCTGGGGGCTGGCGGCGGTTGCCATGGTGGCTGGTGTGGTGTGGTGGCTGCGACGGCATCACGACGGATCCTGAGAATCGACACCGGTGGTGGGGGGCTGGAATCTCGTTCGCCAGTTTCAGCCTTCGCTAAAGTGGCCGGGTTACGCGCCGTTAACCCGGTTACAGCAAGTGGCTGTGCACCGGTCCTCTTTCCTCCCCTTTAGCGGGCCGGTAGTTTGATCCTCCTCCGGCGCCGGACAGCGCCATTGAGACCCGCTCCCTGGTGAGCGGGTTTTTTTTGCCCGCGCTCAGCGACGCTCCTTGATCTCGATGCCCACCGCACGCAGCTTGCGGTAGAGGTGGGTGCGTTCCATGCCCACCTCCTGGGCCATCTTGGTGACATTGCCGTGGTGCTTGTCGAGCTGGTATTCGAGATAGATCTTCTCGAAGGCCTCGCGGGCCTGGCGCAGTGGCTGGTCGAGTGACAGGCCGAGCTGGGTGCCGGCCGCCTCGCTGCCGCGCTCGGCGCCGAGCGCCGCCTGGACTTCGTCCTGGCTGATTTCCTCGCCCTCGCCGAGGATCAGCAGGCGCTGTACCAGGTTGCGCAGTTCCAGCACGTTGCCTGGCCAGTCGTAGTTGCGCAGATGGTTCTGAGCGCCGAGGCTGAAATGGCGGTAGGGCAGACGTTCCTGCTCAACGAACTGGTCGACGAAATAGCCGAGCAGTTCCGGCACGTCCTCGCGGTGCTCGCGTAACGGTGGCACGTGGATCGGTACCACGTTGAGGTGATAGAACAGGTCCTCGCGGAACTTGCCCTCATTGACCCGCTGCTGCAGGTCATAACGGGTGGCGGCGAGGATACGCACGTCCACCTCCACCGCATCGACACCGCCGACGCGGTGGAAGGTGCCGGAGTCGAGCGCGCCGGCGAGCAGGGCCTGGGCATCGGGGTCCATGTCGGCCACCTCGTCGAGAAAGAGGATGCCTCCGGCGGCCTGCTCGATGTGACCGTAGTGGATGAAGTCCTCCTCTTCGGCGCCGAACAGCTCGCGGGCACCGTTGCCGCTGGCGATGCTGGTGATGCTGACATCGATGAAGGGACGGTCGCGGCGCGGGCTGTGGGCATGCAGGTAACGGGCGAAGGTCTCGCGGCCGCTGCCGGGCTCGCCGCTGAGCAGCACCCAGGTGTCGTGTTGGGCGACCCGCTTGACCTGCTCGCGCAGCCGTTGCATCTGCGGACTCTTGCCCACCGGCTCGGCGATGTGGGGGTTGAGCCGGCGCAGTCCGACGTTTTCCTTTTGCAGGCGGTCGGCCTCCAGTGCCCGTTCCACGGTCAGCAGCAGCTTGGCCAGTGACAGGGGCTTTTCGAGGAAATCGTAGGCGCCCAGGCGCGTGGCCTCGACCGCCGTCTCAACCGTGCCGTGGCCCGACATCATGATCACCGGGCAGGGCAGACCTTCGTTCTCGGACCACTCCTTGAGCAGACTGATGCCGTCGGTATCGGGCATCCAGATGTCGAGCAGGATCAGGTCCGGCTTGCGCTCGCGCAGTGCCTGGCGCGCGCCGGCGCCGTCTGCGGCGGTGGCCACCCGGTAGTGTTCGTCCTCGAGGATGTCCTTGACCAGCTCGCGGATGTCCGGCTCGTCGTCAACCACCAGGATGTAAGGGGCGGTCATACACTGATCCTCTTTTTTGTTTTTGATCCGTCGTCCGGGCTGGTCGCCGGCAGCCTGTTGTCGCAGGCCGTCTTGCCAGTCGAGTCCTGCAGCGCAGGCAGACGGATCACCACCCGTCCGCCGCCATCGCGGGTATTCTCCGCCCAGATGATGCCGCCGTGCTCGTCGATGATCTTCTTGACGATGGCCAGGCCCAGGCCGGTGCCCTTGGTCTTGGTGGTGATGTAGGGCTCGAAGATACGGCCCAGGGCGTCGGCCTCGAAGCCCGGACCGTTGTCGCTGATGGCGATCTCGGCATATTCGCAATCGTCCTGGCGGCCCCTGGCGATGTCCACCCAGACCTGACCGTCCGGTCTGCCGGCGACAGCCTCCTGGGCATTTTTCAGCAGATTGTGGATCACCTGACGCAGACGCACGGGATCGGCCTCGACCCGCAGATGATCGACGCCCGAGCGGAAGGTGACAGGCGCGCCGAGACCCTTGTAGAGCTCCAGCACCTCGCCCATCAGCTGGTTGATGTCCAGTGGCTCGGGCTCGATCTTGGACGGCTTGGCGTAGTCGGAGAAGGCATTGACCATGGCCTTCATCGCCTCCACCTGCTGCACGATGGTATGGGTGGCGCGGTCGAGCACCTCGGCGTACTCGCCCTGGAGCTGGGGCAGGCACTTGCGACGCAGCCGTTCGGCCGACAGCTGGATGGGCGTGAGTGGGTTCTTGATCTCGTGGGCGAGGCGCCGTGCCACTTCACCCCAGGCCGCATTGCGCTGCGCCTGGATCATGGCGGTGATGTCGTCGAACACCACCACGTGACCGACCTGGCCAGGCTCGGCCGAGGCCAGCTCCGAGCAGCGGTAGAGCAGCACCTGGCGGCCCTCGCTGCGGTACAGCACCACCTCCGCACCCTGCTGGCGTCCGCTGCTGTGCAGCACCGCCGAGAGGTGTTCGACCAGCGGCATCAGCTGCGGGTTGTCCTCGGCGATCTTTTCCAGGGGTTCGCCGCGGTAGCCACCGAGATCGAGACGCAGGATCTCGCTGGCCGCGTG
>JANTHH010000114.1 GCA_024762485.1 Chromatiales bacterium | reverse complement strand
CCAGAGCAAAGCCAGCAACAGCCAGGAGATCTTCATGCCTTGAGCATAATCGACCCCTTCACTGGCTGCCAGCGCTGTTGGCGAAAACAAAGACCCGGGCACACAAGCGCGCATAAAAAAGGCGCCCCGAACGGGACGCCCTTCTGCACAGTCAACCGTGAAGGCCGTAATTACAGGCTGTAGTACATGTCGAATTCCACCGGGTGGGTGGTCATGCGCATGGTGGTGACCTCTTCCATCTTCAGATCGATGTAGCCGTCGATCAGGTCATCGGTGAACACGCCACCGGCGGTGAGGAAGCCACGGTCCGCATCCAGCGCATCCAGTGCCATATCCAGGCTATAGCAGACGGTCGGGATCTCGGCGGCCTCTTCGGCCGGCAGGTCGTACAGGTCCTTGTCCATGGCATCGCCGGGGTGCAGCTTGTTCTGGATACCGTCGAGGCCGGCCATCATCATGGCGGAGAAGGCCAGGTACGGGTTGGCGGTGCAATCCGGGAAGCGTACCTCGATGCGGCGACCCTTGGGGCTGGACACCCAGGGGATCCGGATGGAGGCGGAACGGTTACGGGCCGAGTAGGCCAGCATCACCGGGGCCTCGAAGCCGGGCACCAGACGCTTGTAGGAGTTGGTCGAGGCATTGGTGAAGGCATTCAGGGCACGGGCGTGCTTGATGATGCCGCCGATGTAGTACAGCGCGGTCTCGGACAGGCCGCCGTACAGGTCGCCGGCGAACAGGTTCTCGCCGTCCTTCGACAGGGACTGGTGCACGTGCATGCCGGAACCGTTGTCACCGACGATGGGCTTGGGCATGAAGGTGGCGGTCTTGCCATAGGCGTGAGCTACGTTCCAGATGGCATATTTCATGATCTGGTTGTCGTCGGCACGCTTCACCAGGGTGTTGAACTTGGTACCGATCTCACACTGACCGGCGGTGGCCACCTCGTGGTGATGCACCTCGACCTCGACACCCATCTCTTCCATCGCCAGACACATGGCGGCGCGGATGTCGTTCAGTGAATCGACCGGGGGAACGGGGAAATAGCCACCTTTGACGCCGGGGCGGTGACCGATATTGCCGTCCTCGTAGACCTTCTCGGAGTTCCACTCGGCCTCTTCCGAATCGATCTTGACCATGGAACCCGACATGCCCACGCTCCAGCGCACGTCATCGAGGATGAAGAACTCGGGCTCTGGGCCGAAGTAGGCGGTGTCGGCAATGCCGGTGGACTTCAGGTAGGCCTCGGCACGCTTGGCCACCGAGCGCGGATCACGCTCATAGCCTTCCATGGTGGAGGGCTCGAGGATGTCGCAGCGGATATTGATGACGGGCTCGTCGGTGAAGATATCCAGCACCGCGGTGGAGGCCTCCGGCATCAGAATCATGTCGGATTCGTTGATGCCCTTCCAGCCGGCGATGGAGGAGCCATCGAACATCTTGCCGTCTTCGAAGACGTCTTCTTCGATGGTGTGAGCAGGTACGGAGACGTGCTGCTCCTTACCCTTGGTGTCGGTAAAGCGGAAATCGACGAACTTGACGTCGTTTTCCTTGATCATCTTGATGACGTCTTTGGCTGACATGCTTGACTCTCCAATCTTAGATTTTTCGACTCTGCTGCCGGAGCAACGATTTGTTTCAGCGCGTTGTCATTCCTGGAATGGCAATCGGTCGCTGCCTTCGTGCATTTAACGTGCCACCCGCTCACGGTTGATCCACATCCACGCTGCGCGTGAGTCGGCAGGATGACACCGTCGTCAGGTTGTGCGCAGGATAGGCCCTGCGCGCCGTTTTTGAAAGCCTGCGGAGGTGTCGTGATGTCGTCTCCGGTCTGGCAACCAATCGGCACCCAAGCGCCCCGTAATGGTGCAATGACAACATGGATGCACCGACATGGTGCGCATACTCGGGATCAACCGAACAGGATCTCGACGCGTCCGAAATGCGGTGCCTCGTCCAGACAGGCCTGCAATTCCGCCCGCATCCCTTCCAACATCTCCTCGTCCTGGTAGCAGCTGACCGGAAAGATCAGCTGGACATGGATATGGCCGGAGAGATAGTGCAGCAGGATACGCCTCTGCTGACCCAGACATTGGATGCCCGCCCACAGCTCGTCGAGTTCCCGCAGCGCCTCGGTACGCAGTGGCAGTCCACTGCAGGGTGGCGCCTCCTCGTCATCCTCGGGGTCGATGTGGACGGTGACATCGTTGATTTCTTCAAAATCGCGCTTCAGCCGCTCTTCCACCGCCACCGCGATCATGTGGCCCTCCGAGACGCTCAGCCAGGATCGCACCAGCACGTGCACGTCCACCAGGGCATCCTGCCCCATGCGCCGGCTGCGCAGCATGTGCACCTCGCGCACCCCATCGATCTCATTGATCGCTCGCTCGATCGCATCCACCCGTTCGGCCTCGAGGGAGACATCGGCCAGCTCCTGCACGCTGTGCCAGCCGAGTTCCCAGCCGATCTTGGCCACCATCAGTGCCACGATGACCGCAGCGATGGCATCCAGATAGTCCAGCCCCAGCATGGTGCCGCCGACGCCAATGAACACCACGATCGACGAGATCGCATCGCTGCGGCTGTGCCAGGCATTCGCCTCCAGCATCTTCGAGCGCAGCTGCCGGGCGACCCGCATGGTGTAGTGGTAGATCCACTCCTTCATGATCACCGACAGCAACGCCACCGCGAGGGCGATCATCCCCGGTGTCAGCAATTCCTCGGGATGGAACAGTCGCGCCACCGCATCCCAGGCAATGCCCAGTGCGACCAGGATCAGTGCCACCCCGAGGATGACGGTGGCGATGGTCTCGAAACGCCCGTGGCCATAGGGATGCTCCTCGTCCGCGTCCTTGCTGCCGTGCTTGGCCGCGAACAGCACCAAGGCATCGGTGAACAGGTCGGAAAAGGAGTGAATACCGTCGGCGATCAATGCCTGTGAATTGGCCAGGTAACCCACGATCACCTTGGCCACGCCGAGGGCAAGATCCACCACCGAGCCCACCAGGGTCACCCGTCTGGCGACCTCGTAGCGGGCATCGCCCGCCGATAGGTCACTGCTGATATCGTGGTGATGCCCGCCCATCAGCTGTCTTCCCCAACTCTCAGAACCACAATATATTCGCCCGCGTCAGAATCTGAGCGGGTCTCCAGGACCTCGTGGCCGTTGATCCGGCACCAGGCGGGGATGTCGTTCAGTGCGCCCGGGTCGGTACAGATGGCCTCGAGCTCATCGCCGGGGTGCAATTCGGCCACCTTGTCCTGCACCCGTATCACGGGCATGGGACAGAGCAGGCGACTGCAGTCGATCCGCTGCCGGCTCACAGTACCCATTCCTCACGCACTTCGCTGGCAGCGAGCGGTACCACCGTGAGACGCTCCGGTCCGGCACCGTGGTCGCTGACCTCCAGTTCCACCTGTGGCGCATCCCTGCCCTGGCTGTAGCGGGCGACGATGCGCGCGGCCAGCTCGATATCCGCAGTCGATGCCTCGCCGTCGATCAGCGCCAGCGGGCCGCCGTGGCTGGTGGTCTTCAGGCTGATGAACTGCTTGCGATAGCCCTGCAGGAAATTGCCCTCGCCCTCCTCGCGCGCGACGATGACCTTGAAATGGTCGGCGGGACGGATGTGCCGGCCGACCTTGAGCAGCATGATGTCGTCCAGGTCGTAGCGCTTCTCGCCGCGATGCTGCCACAGGTCCGACAGCTTCACCGAATAACGCTCGTCGGTGAGGAAGCAGCAGCCACCGGCCGGCTGGGCATAGTCCTCGAAGCCGAACTGCTTCGCCAGCGCGAACTGGGGCTTGCGGCTGCGCCCGGAGAAATCGTACAGCCCCTCGCGATCCACCCAGCCCTCGCGCTCGGGCAGGGTCTCGGGCAGGTTCTTCGCGCACAGCGGGCGCAGCAGGCGGTCGTCGATGCCCGATTCGCGCTGCACCACCGGCAGGGTCTCCTTGCGTTGGGACATGGGTCGCTGGCCCACCACCTCGCCGGTGATGATGAAATCGAAACCCTTCTGTTCCATCCATTCCCGCGCCTTCTGCACCATGAACACCTTGCAGTCCAGGCAGGGGTTGAGGTTGGCACCGTAGCCATGCCTGGGATTGATCACCACATCCTTGTATTCGTCGACGATGTCGATGATGTGCAGCTTGATGCCGAGTTGCTCCGCCGCCCACAGCGCGTTGTTGCGCTTGGGTTTTTTCTGGTCCTTCTTGCGGATGGCATGGGTGTGCCCCTCGACACAGAAACCGGTGAAGAAATTGATGCCCTCCACCTCGATACCCTGCTGCTGGATGACCCGTACTGCCAGCAGCGAGTCCAGCCCGCCGGAGATCAGTGCCACGGCCTTGCGTTGTCTGCTCATGTTGGAATCTGATTTGAATCAGTGGATTGCGAAGTGACACGGACGATTATAACCGGCCCGCCCCCGCCCTGTTCCCCGAACTACGCTGCCGCTTGTGGGGTCAACCGTCCGCATTCGTTATAATCCCGGCCTTTCTCCAGCATCTTGAGTCCTTATATCTTGAACGCCAAGTCCACACCGACGGCCACACCGTCCACCTTCCAGGGGCTGATCTTCGCCCTGCAGCAATACTGGGCGGGGCAGGGCTGCGTCATCCTCCAGCCCTATGACATGGAGATGGGTGCCGGCACTTTCCACACCGCCACCTTCCTGCGGGCCATTGGCCCGGAGCCGTGGAATGCCGCCTACGTCCAGCCCTCGCGGCGTCCCACCGACGGGCGCTACGGCGAAAATCCGAACCGCCTGCAGCACTATTACCAGTTCCAGGTGGCGATGAAGCCCTCCCCGAAGGACATCCAGGCGCTGTACCTGGGATCGCTGGAGATGCTCGGGATCGACCCGCTGGTGCACGATATCCGCTTCGTCGAGGACAACTGGGAATCCCCCACCCTCGGCGCCTGGGGCCTAGGCTGGGAGGTCTGGCTCAACGGTATGGAAGTCACCCAGTTCACTTATTTTCAGCAGGTGGGCGGACTGGAATGCCGCCCGGTGACCGGCGAGATCACCTATGGTCTTGAGCGTATCGCCATGTACCTGCAGGGGGTCGAGAGCGTCTACGACCTGGTATGGACCGTCGGGCCCGACGGTCCGGTCACCTATGGGGACGTGTTCCACCAGAACGAGGTGGAACAATCGGCCTACAACTTCGAGCATGCCGACGTGGATTTTCTGTTTCAACTGTTCGACCAGTGCGAGAAGGAGTCCAACAAGCTGATCGAGGCCGGCCTGCCGCTGCCGGCCTACGAACAGGTACTCAAGGCCTCGCACGCCTTCAACCTGCTCGATGCCCGCCACGCCATCTCGGTGACCGAGCGGCAGCGCTACATCCTGCGCGTGCGCACCCTGGCCCGCGCCGTCGCACAGGCCTATCACGATGCACGCGAGCAGCTTGGCTTCCCGTTGTGCAGTGCCCAGCAGCCGGAGGTGTCCAATGGTTGACCAAGCCGCCGACCTGCTTTTCGAGCTGGGTACAGAGGAGCTTCCACCCGTCGCACTGCAGCATCTTTCCACCTCGCTGAAGCGTGAATTCATCGCCGGCCTGGATCGGGCCGACCTGCAACATGGTGAGGTGAAGGCCTTCGCCACCCCGCGTCGTCTGGCTATTCTTGTCAGTGACTGCTCACTTTCTACACCGGACAAGGAGATCGAGCGTCGCGGCCCTGCAGTCAAGGCAGCCTTCGATGACGACGGCAATCCAACCAAGGCGGCCGAGGGATTTGCCGCCTCCTGCGGTACGACCGTAGACCAGCTGAGCCGGCTGCAAACCGACAAGGGCGAATGGCTTGCCTATACCCTGAAGGAAGCGGGCAGACCCGCCGATGAGCTGCTGCCCGGCATCGCTGAGCAGGCCCTGCACAAGCTGCCGATTCCCAAGCGGATGCGCTGGGGTGACTCGGATGCCCAGTTCGTTCGACCCGTGCATTGGCTGCTGTTTCTGCATGGCGGCTCGGTGGTGCCCTGCACCCTGCTTGACGCCCAGGCTGGAAACCTCTCTTACGGTCACCGCTTCCATCACCCCCAGGCCATCGCGTTGTCCACCCCTGCCGACTATGCCGACAAGCTGCGCAACGAAGGCCAGGTGATCACCGATTTTGCCGAGCGCAGGGCCCTGATCGTGCAGCAGGTCAGCGAGGCAGCGCGATCGCTCGGCGGCAGTGCTGATCTTGATGACGACCTGCTCGACGAGGTCACAGCGTTGAACGAGTGGCCGGTGGCCATTGCCGGCGGTTTCGAGGAGAAATATCTCGAAGTGCCGCATGAGGCGCTGGTGCTGACCATGAAGAAGAATCAGAAATACTTCCCGGTGTTCGATAGCAACGGCGGTCTGATGAACCACTTCATCACCATTGCCAACATCGACAGTCACGACCCCGACGTCATACGCACCGGTAATGAACGTGTGGTCAGGCCACGTCTGGCCGACGCCATGTTTTTCTGGCAGCAGGACGGCAAGAAGCGGTTGGAGGAGCACATCGAATCGCTCCGCCAGGTGGTCTTTCAGAAGCAGCTGGGCAGCATGTATGACAAGTCGGAGCGGGTCGCCACCCTCGCCCGTATCATCGCCGAGCAGATGGGCACGGACCCACAAATGGCACATCGTGCCGGCATGCTTTCGCGATGTGATCTGATGACCGAGATGGTCTACGAGTTTCCTGAGATGCAGGGCATCATGGGACGTTACCAGGCACTGCGCGACGGCGAGGACCCTGAACTGGCTCAGGCCATGGAGGAGTTCTATCTGCCACGCTACTCTGGCGACCACCTGCCGCAGACCGGCACAGGTATCGCCGTTGCACTGGCCGAACGGCTGGACACCCTGGTGGGTATCTTCGGCATTGGACAGAAGCCCAGCGGTGACAAGGACCCCTTCGGCCTGCGCCGTGCCGCGCTCGGTGCGCTGCGCATTATGCGTGAGCACTCACTTACTCTCAATCTCCCGAGTCTCCTTGATACTGCGCAATATGGCCAGGAGTCCCTGCTGACAGATCATCAGGCATCCGAGCAGGTTTACGCCTTCATGCTGGAACGCCTCAAGGGGTTGTATGCCGAGGCGGGTGTCGGCCCCGATCTGTTCGAGGCAGTGGCCGCCGTCAAGCCCGTCAGCCTCGCCGATTTCGAGCAGCGCATCCAGGCCGTGGCAGCCTTCAGCGAACTCGACGAGGCCACGGTGCTGGCGGCCGCCAACAAGCGCATCCGTAATATCCTGCGCAAGAGCAGCGAACCCCTACCACCGCAGGTTGATCCCGCCCTGTTCACCGAGCCGGCCGAGCGCGAGCTGCATGATCAGCTGGTCGCGGTAAGTGGCCGGGTCAGTCCCTTGCTTCACGACGGTGATTACCGCGCGACACTGGAGCAGCTCGCCGGGCTGAAATCTGTGGTCGACCGCTTCTTCGATGCGGTCATGGTCATGACGGATGATGCCGTGGTGCGTGGCAATCGGCTGCGCCTGCTGGCCGATCTCGCCGATCTGTTTCTGCAGGTCGCCGATATCTCGAAACTGCCACAATAACCCGCGACCAGGTCTTTACTGTCGCACGGAGCCGGTCCATCCGGTAGGGTCTGCGGGGGATTCGGGGAGAAAACGAAATGGCTGAAAATCCAGATTCCTGGCACGCCATGATGGCGGCGGTCCAAGCCTTTCATGACAAGCACAGGTTTCGAGAAACCGGTGGCGAGGAACTCACCTACCGGGTGGCCCTGATGGCCGAAGAACTGGGTGAGATCTCGTCCTGCGTAACCAAAGGGAAAAGTAAGGACTCACTCGCAGAAGAGGTTGCGGATTTGATGATCCTGCTGATGGGCACCGAAATCGCTGCCGGTTTCGATCTCAACCACGCCTTCTGGCGCAAGATGGAAAAACTGATGCAGCGTGAATCGCGCATGGTGGACGGGCGCATCCGAGTCTCCGAATTCCGGGATATGGACTGATGCGACTCGTCATCCTCGGTCGCGATGGGGTGATCAATTCCGCTGCTCAGCTGCCGGTCTGCACGGTGGAGCAATGGCGCCCCATCCCCGGTAGCCTGCAGGCCATTGCCCGGCTCAACCAGGCCAATCTACTGGTTGCCGTCGCCACCAACCAGCCGGGCCTGGCACGTGGTGATCTGAGCCTGGACAACATCAACGCCATCCACGCCCGGCTGCACCATCAACTGAATCGCGTCGGGGGTCATATCGATGGCATCTTCTTCTGCGCCCATGGCGCAGACAGTGGCTGTCCCTGCCACAAGCCCGCCCCCGGCCTGCTGCAGCAGATGCTGGGACGTTTCGATGTACCTGCCAGCGAGGCGGTGATGATTGGCGACCAGCCGAGCGACGCCATGGCAGCACGGGCCTGCGGCATCCCTTCACTGGGGATACGCAGCGACCGGCCCGTCGTCCGCAACGATACCGCCGCGGATTCCCCGCTCTACGACAACCTTGCACAGGCAGTGGCTGCACTGCTCGATAATCGACCATGATCCTGATCCGTTCACTGATCTTTTTCTTTTTTCTGGTGCTCACCACCCTGTTCTACGGGCTCATTCTGGCCATCATCGGCTGGCTGTTTCCCCTCTCCTGGCGGCAGGCTGTCAGCAACCTGTGGGGCATGAACAACCTCTGGCTGCTCAGGCACATCTGTCACCTGGACTACCATATCGAAGGTGCCGAGCACCTGCCGAGCGAACCGGCGATCATCATGTCCAAGCACCAGTCTGCTTGGGAGACCATAGCGCTGCGCGGCCTGCTGCCGAAAAACCAGGCGTGGGTATTGAAGCGGGAATTGATGTGGGTACCGGTATTCGGCTGGGCAATGGCAACGGTCAAACCCATCGCCATCGACAGGAAATCCGGACGCAAGGCCGTGCGGCAGGTCATCGAAAAAGGCACCGCCGCGCTCCAGGCCGGTCAGATCGTCATCATCTTCCCAGAGGGCACACGTACACCGCCGGGAGAGCGCAGGAAATACGGTATCGGTGGTGGCCTGCTGGCGGAGAAGAGCGGCTACCCGGTGATTCCCATTGCACATAATGCCGGCGTATTCTGGAAACGTCGGGGACTTAAGAAATATCCAGGCACCATCCAGGTCGTCGTCGGCCCCCCCATGGAAACCCACGGCAAGAACGCCGCCCAAATCACCCGTGAAGTGGAGGAATGGATCGAGCAGACTCAGCTGAC
>JANTHH010000113.1 GCA_024762485.1 Chromatiales bacterium | reverse complement strand
AGAGACGCCGTTGCGCGATACAGCCAACCAGGATTTGCGCCCATGATCAGCAAGGTCAGCAATACCGCCATTCAGGCCATCAGCAAGGCCACCACCGGGATGCAGAAGGAGGCCGGCAAGATCGCCACCAGCAGTCTGTCGGACAGCCAGGCCAACATCACCGAGTCCCTGGTGCGGATGAAGCAGCAGGCACAGGCGACCGAGGCCAATGCCCAGGTGTTGAAATATGTCGACAACATGATCGGCAGCCTGCTCGACGAGAAGGCCTGACTTCAGGGAACCGGCTCAGCGAGCCGTTGCATCCCCCGACTCGAAGCGCAGGGAGAAATCCACCGCACGCAGATCCTTGGTGATCGCACCCACCGAGATATCGTCCACGCCGGTCTCGGCGATGGCACGGATGGTCTCCAGGCTCACCCCGCCCGACGCCTCCAGGCGGGCCCGCCCCCGGTTCAGTGCCACCGCCTCACGCAGCTGAGCATTGCTGAAATTGTCCAGCAGCACCCGCTGCGCGCCAGCGCCCAGCGCCTCTTCGAGTTCCACCAATGTCTCCACCTCGATCTCTATCCATGCGCCATCGGCGGCACGCTGCGCCTGCAACAGGGCAGCATGGATGGAACCCGCGGCGAGGATGTGGTTTTCCTTGATCAGGATGGCATCGTAGAGCCCGATGCGATGGTTGTGGGCACCACCGCAGGTCACGGCGTATTTCTGTGCCCTGCGCAGCCCCGGCAAGGTCTTGCGGGTATCGAGTATGCGCGCCCCTGTGCCGGCCACTGCCGACACGTAGGCCGCCGCCGCGGTGGCGGTGCCGGATAGGGTCTGGAGGAAATTCAGCGCAGTCCGCTCGCCACTGAGCAAGGCCCGTGACGGCCCGGTCAGCTGACAGACCACCTGACCGGGCCGCATCTGATCGCCATCCTGCGCCGTCCAGCGGATGTCCACCCCGGGATCGAGCTGGTGGAAACTCTGCTCGAACCAGGCCGCACCGCAGAGTGTTGCCACCTGACGGACGACCACTGTCGCCGCCCCCTGCTGGTCGGCTGGAATCAACGCAGCCGTGCGGTCACCTTCACCGACATCCTCTGCCAGCGCGGTAGCAACCTGTGCCGCAATCTCCCCGTCAGGGGGCAGCTGCGGCATGGATCAGCGGACCTCGAGCAGTTCCACCTCGAACACGAGGGTCGCATTCGGCGGTATGACACCACCTGCGCCGGCGGCGCCGTAACCCAGCTGCGGCGGGATCGTCAGCTTGCGTTTACCGCCGACCTTCATGCCAGCGACGCCCTCGTCCCAGCCGCGAATCACCTGCCCTTTACCCAGGCCGAAGCTGAATGGCTGATTGCGGTCGACGCTGGAATCGAACTTGGTGCCATCGGTGAGCCAGCCGGTGTAGTGCACCGATACGGTCTTTCCGCTCTCGGCCAGGTCACCCTCGCCCTCCACCAGGTCTTCGTACTTGAGGCCTGAATCGGTGATTTTTTCGGACATGGTCATGCTCCCGGGTTGCAGCACACCGCCTTCAGGCTGAGGCTGGAAAGAGGTTTCTCTGAGAATGTCCGCACCCCCAGGTGCGGCAGGTGGGAAGCATAGCAAAACCGGGGCCGGCATTGCAGTGGACGGCGGTCCGGCCGTGACTGCCGGCCCGCCTGGCAGCGTCAGGCTGGAGCAGGCTCCGGCGACGGGCCCGCCGTGGTGTTCTTCAATGCCGACACCATGGACTTGAGCGCCCGGTCCATCAGCGGCTTGTCGACGTCCTCGAGCAGACAGGCGTGACGATTGCGGAACAGCTCGGCAACCTCGTGCTTCTTCATCTCGGCCACCTTGACGCCACGGCGGCTGACGAACAGATAGGTATCGGTGACATCGCTCTTCCAGGACAGCTTGCCGCGCACCACCTCGTCGTTATCCGACTGCCATTCCATCCACTGCCCGACCACCAGTGCACTGACCAGCTCGGTACAGGTGTCCTGGGTCATCTCCGGCGCCTGCTGAACCTCCTCGACCACGTCCTCGGGCACCGTCTCGAGTGGCCCCACGGGCTGACCGCGGAGGCAGGCGATATGGCAGACCTGCAGGGCGTTGAACAGGCTGGCGGCCTTGTACTGGTCATAGGAGATATTGGCCATGCCGCTGCGCAGCGACTTGAGCAGATCAGGGATGGCCTTGATCAGTGCCGGCCGTTGCGACTTCGCGGTGCTCGGCGACACGCTCCAGAGGAGTCGATCCACCACCTTCACCGCATTCTCCCAGGCCTCGCTTTCGCCACCTTCCCGCAGGTAGGCCAGCAGCAGCACATCCCGCCACGGACCATCCAGTATCTGTTTCACGATCTCGGGCACCGCCTCCATCGCACTCATGCGCGTATAGAGTGCCTTGTGCACCTCCTGGCGGGCCAGTCTGAGCTGCTCCTGGCCGCGAGTCACCTGCGCGAGTCGTTGCTCGGCGACGTCAGCACCACGGGCCTCGCGCTCGATATAGCTGTTGAAGGCGTCGTTGAGTCCGTCGAACAGGCTCATGTCGCCGTCATAACGGGTCAGCACCTGGGTCACCACCGACTCCACCTGGCCGTAGAGGCTCTCAGCAGAACGGTCACCGTCATCCACCCACCCCACCACGGCGTGGGCAAGCGAGTTGAGCAGACGCCGTGCCGGGTGCTCGCGGTTGCTGAGGAAGGTCTTGTCGGTCAGTGACACCCGCAGCATGGGGATCTGCAGGCGGGCCAGCAGGGCCTTCATCGCATCCGGCAGGCCGGAGTTGTCGAAGATGAAGTCGAACAGCATGGAGATGACATCGATCATGTTCTGATCGAATTCCTCGTAGCGTCGACGCTGCGCCTTGCCCTCTCCCATCTGCAGGCTGGTGGCCAGCTTTGCCAACAGCTGCTGCTGACCGGCACGGGCCTCCGCGACATCCACCGGGGTGGTATCGAGGGTCTCCTGCTGCAGGTTTTGCAGGGCATCGACCACCTGCTGCGAAGCGACCGCCGGCAGCTGCAGCAGGCGGGCCGCGGTCTGCGGATCGGTGGCACGACGACGGTGCAGCAGGGAGCCGAGGATGTCTGCCAGCTTTGCACTGTCGAGGACATCGTCGCCGGTGGCCTTCGCCTCGTCGGCGGCGGACTCGCCGGCATGGGCCGCCTCGCCACGGCTGCTGAGAACCGACGGCGCGACCGGATTACGCTTGATCCTCCGCGCAATGGTCGGCAGCACGTCGGCGGCCACGAATACGTCGTTAAGCTCGTCGTACATGCCTCCGACGTAACCCATGACGTGGCGATCGAAGATCTTGTAGACGAACAGCTTGACCGGGATGTCACCCTCCCACTTCGCCAGGGCACGGCGGAAATGGCCGGCCACGGCACTGGGGCCGAAAGGGAGGTCCTCGTTGGAGATCTCGCCCTTGCCGAGCACGTGTCCAACACGGATGCTCAACGCGTGCAGGGAACGGTGGAAGCGGTTCTCCGCCTTGGAGACCAGGCCGGCAACGGCGAGGTTCTCCTCCAGTTCCTCGTCGTCCACCAGAGAAAGGTCACCATCGTGCTCCTCAAGATCCTTGATGGGGTTCTCGGTGGGCACGAAGCGCCAGAAATTATCGAAATCCTCCATCACGGGGGCCATGAAACCCTTCTCGATGTCGCTGCGCAGCAGGCGCAGGTCGCGCATGGCATCGAAATAACGGGTCTGCAGGGTGTCGCTGCCGGACTTTCCTGCCAGCTCGTAGAGGTCGTCATCGAGATTTTCGAACAGGTCCTGCACCAGACGCTGCAGGGTCTTGGAGACGATGGCGCGGCTGGCGGACTCCAGGCGGCGCAAGGTCGCGTCGGAAAGACGTCGGCGTGGCGTGCCCGCACCATTGTCGATAGAAATCACATTGTCGCTAGCCATCTCGCCTCCACACGGCGCTACTACATGAACTTGCTATTTATTATGGGCTTTCGAGGCTGATTATTTAGGGCGAAATCCGAATGCCATGCCGCCTGGCACCGACTCTGTGAGTACAATCACACAATATCGTCCGTGCTGGGACTGCGGTTCTCGCGGGCATTACTTTAAGTCCTATCACGGCGGAATGCCACATGGCGATACCAACCATCCCGCCCCGGCGACGCTATCCACCATCATGAGCGACCTGACAATCGAACACGGCTGGCTCACCGACGCCAGGCGATGCCCGTCACCGAACCAGGATAACAGGCCGGCCCATACCGCAGTCGACCTGCTGGTGATCCACAACATCAGCCTGCCGCCCGACGAGTTCGGCGGCCCCTGGGTGGAGGCACTTTTCCAGAATCGGCTGCCGGCCTCACAGCACCCCTATTTCGCCGACATCTGCCAGCTGCGGGTGTCCGCCCACCTGCTGATCCGGCGCGACGGCGAACTGGTGCAATTCGTGCCCTTCGAGCAGCGCGCCTGGCACGCCGGCCGGTCCTGTTACGAGGGACGCGAGGCCTGTAACGATTATTCCATCGGTATCGAGCTCGAGGGCTCCGACAACCAGCCCTTCAGCGATGCCCAGTACCGGGCCCTGAGTGCGGTGACCCGGGCACTGCTGGCCCACTATCCGGCCCTGGATGCTGCACGCATCGTCGGCCACAGCGACATCGCACCCGGACGCAAGACCGACCCGGGGCCGCACTTCGACTGGGAACGCTATCGCGCCAGTCTCGACCCGGCTGACCATAAGGCTTGAATCACGACCCGACTTTCCCGACACTGCCACCCCATGCCACTGATCACCGTCCTCCTCACCCTGCTCATCGACCGCCTGCTGTGGCAGGCCGACCGCTATCGCCAGCACCGCTGGTTCGATACCTACGCAGGCCGGCTGCTCGGCCGGGGAGGCTGCCCCGGGTGGGCATGCCACACACTCGGCGCACCGCTGCTGCTGTTGCCGCTGCTGCTCCTGCTGCTGATGGCCGGAAATCTCTTCGACAGCGGGCTGGGACGCCTGGCCTTCGGCACCCTGGTATTGCTGTTCAGCCTCGGCCCGGACGACGTCGGCCGTCAGGCCGCGCGCTTCCTGCAGGCCCGGGACCAGGGCAACGATGCCGAGGCCTGCGCGCTGGCTGACCAGCTGGCCGGCGAGGCCGTCCCGGCCGAGGAACCGGAACGCTCGCTGGCGGTGGCTGTGAACCTGCCGCTCACCGCCATGCGGCGGCTGTTCGCCCCGGTCTGCTGGTTCGTGCTGCTGGGACCGCTCGGTGCCGCGCTGTACCGCCTCAACGAACTGCTGCTGCGCCATCTGGGCCAGCGGGAAGACACGGACGGCCCCCTGCTACAGTCGAGCCGCCGCCTGCAGTACCTGCTCGACTGGCTGCCGGCGCGACTGATCGCCGTCAGCCTGGCGCTGGCGGGCAATTTCGACGCCATCGCCCAGTCCTGGAAACACTATCGCGAACAGGAGGAGCCGGCGACGGACGACAACACCGGCCTGCTGCGCGCCCTGGCACAATCGGCGCTGTTGAGCTGGCCCGAGGGTGGTGAGCTCGATAGCACCGAGACGCCGCCGGTGGTGGAAGACGCGCTGGCCCTGGTCTGGCGCAGCCTGGTGGTCTGGGTGCTGTTCGTTGCCGCCGCCAGCCTCGTCCTGCGGCTGTTCTAGCCCGTGGGCGGCACCACCCTTGATCTGCTGCGCCACGGCGAGCCGGTGGGTGGCCGGCGTTACCGCGGCGCCATCGACGACCCCCTCAGCGAACGTGGCTGGCAGCAGATGCGCGATGCCACCCGGGAACCCGCCGCCTGGCAGCACATCGTCAGCTCCCCGCTGGCACGCTGCGCCGATTTTGCCACCGAACTGGCGCGCCACCTCGGTCTGCCCCTGGACATCGACCCCCGGCTGCGCGAAGTGGGCTTCGGCAGCTGGGAGGGCCAGACCGGCGACCAGCTGCGCGCTGCAGACCCGCAGATCATTCAGCGCTTCTATCAAGATCCGATCGGCGAACGGCCGGAGGGCGCCGAGCCACTCGATGACTTCCAGGCGCGGGTGGCGGCGACGCTCAATGATCTGCTGACGCACCACCAGGACAAACACCTGCTGGTGGTTGCCCATGCCGGGGTGATCCGGGCCGCCGTCGCCCACACCCTCGCCACACCGCTGTCCTCCATGTACCGCATGGGCGTCGACAACGCCTGCTTCACTCGCCTGCGGGTGACCGATGAACGCCCCCTGTCGCTGATCTATCACAACCGACGCCGCCCGTGATCCGGCTGCTGTACCTCGTGCCACTCTGGCTGGCCAGTCTGATGCCCGCCGCGGCGGGGATGACGGTCACCGACGACACCGGTCGCCAGGTGAGCCTCGGGCACAGTGCCCAGCGCATCGTCACCCTCTCGCCCCACGCCACCGAACTGGTCTATGCCGCCGGTGCCGGTGACCGGGTCGTCGCGGTGGCCAGTTACAGCGACTTTCCACCCGAGGCCCTCGAACAGCCCGGTATCGGCAGCCTCGGCGGCCTGGACCGCGAACAGCTGCTGCGTCTGGCCCCCGACCTGGTGGTCGCCTGGGACTCGGGCAACCGCCCCGGCGACCTGCTTTGGCTGGAACGCATGGGCATCGCCGTCTACCGCAGCGAACCGCAGCAACTCGAGCAGATTGCAGACAGTATCGAGGCCATCGGGGAACTGGCCGGCAGCACCGGGACAGCCCGCCGTGTCGCCCGCAACCTGCGACAGCAGCTGTCACGCCCCTGTCCCCATCCACCGCTGGCTGCCTTCATTCAACTGTCCGACACCAACCTGCTGACCGTCGGCCGGCGCCACTGGCTGAACCAGGCACTGACGCTGGCCGGGGTACACAACATATTCAGTGACCAGGAGCGGGCGGTGTTCACGGTCACCCCCGAGTCCGTGCTGGCACGACGGCCCGCACTGCACCTCGCTGCCGCACCCGTCGCGCAGACCTGGGCACCGCGGGTGATCGAGCTGGACCCCGCCTACTGGAGCCGACCGGGGCCGCGACTGCTGCGTGGCATCGCGCAACTGTGCCGACAGCGCGGGGCTTTGCGGTAGACTGGCCCGATCAGACTGAAGCGAAACGGACCCACACACCCATGGCAGACAACAAGGTCGCCCTCATCACCGGCGTCACCGGCCAGGACGGCGCCTACCTCGCCGAGTTCCTGCTGGACAAGGGCTACGAGGTGCACGGCATCAAGCGCCGCTCCTCCTCCTTCAACACCGACCGCATCGACCACCTCTACCAGGACCCGCACGAGACCGGGCGCAAGTTCATCCTGCACTACGGCGACCTCACCGACTCCACCAACCTGATCCGCATCATCCAGGAGGTACAGCCGGACGAGCTCTACAACCTCGCCGCGCAGAGCCATGTGGCGGTGTCCTTCGAATCACCCGAATACACCGCCAACTCGGACGCCCTGGGCACCCTGCGGCTGCTGGAGGCCATCCGCATCCTCGGGCTGGAAAAGAAGACCCGCTTCTACCAGGCCTCCACCTCCGAGCTGTTCGGCAAGGTGCAGGAGACGCCGCAGAAGGAGACCACGCCCTTCTACCCGCGCTCGCCCTATGCCGTGGCCAAGCTGTACGGCTACTGGATCACGGTCAACTACCGCGAGGCCTACGGCATGTATGCCTGCAACGGCATCCTCTTCAACCACGAGTCGCCCCAGCGTGGCGAGACCTTTGTCACCCGCAAGATCACCCGCGCGCTGGCACGCATCAAGCTCGGCCTGCAGGACCGACTCTATCTGGGCAACATCAACGCCAGGCGCGACTGGGGCCACGCCCGGGACTACATCGAGATGCAGTGGCTGATGCTGCAGCAGGACGAACCCGAGGACTTTGCCATCGCCACCGGCCACCAGTACTCGGTGCGCGAGTTCGTCGACATCGCCGCCCGCCATGTGGACATGGCCATCGAATGGCGCGGTGAAGGCCTGGACGAAAAGGGCTACGACAGCAAGAGCGGCAACTGCATCGTCGAGATCGACCCCCACTATTTCCGCCCCACCGAGGTGGAGACCCTGCTCGGCGACCCCAGCAAGGCCAAGCAGAAACTCGGTTGGGAGCCGAAGATCAGCTTCGAGCAGATGGTGCAGGAGATGATGGCGCACGATCTGGAACTGGCCGAGCGCGATGCGCTGGTGGAACGCGAAGGCTTCCAGGCCTTCAGGCACTACGAGTAGCCGGGTTCCGCGGTAACTGCCCTACGCCAAGCAGGAGCCCCCCTTGTCATCTCGACCGCAGGGAGAGATCTTCCCCGACCACGCCGGGTTCATCCTGCCCACAGCCACACCCAACCTGAAAGCCTGATGACAAACCACCACGACATGACCGACTTCGCCACCGACAAAAACGCCAGGATCTACATCGCCGGCCACCGCGGCATGGTGGGCTCGGCCATCGTGCGCGCACTGCAGGCCCGCGGCCACGACAACCTCGTCACCCGCAGCAGCGCCAAGCTGGACCTGCGTGACCAGGCTGCGGTGCGTGACTTCTTCGCCACCGAACAGCCGGCCTACGTCTTCCTCGCCGCCGCCAAGGTGGGCGGCATCGTCGCCAACGACCGCTACCCGGCCGAGTTCATCCACGACAATCTCGCCATCGAGACCAATGTCATCCACGCCGCTCACCTGTCCGGCGTGAAGAAGCTGCTGTTCCTCGGCAGCACCTGCATCTACCCCAAGCTGGCGCCCCAGCCGTTGAAGGAGGAATACCTGCTCACCGGCCCGCTGGAACCCACCAACGAGTGGTACGCCATCGCCAAGATCGCCGGCATCAAACTGTGCCAGGCCTACCGCCGCCAGTACGGCGACGACTTCATCGCCGCCATGCCCACCAACCTGTACGGCCCCGGCGACAACTTCGACCTGGAGACATCACACGTCGTGCCCGCCATGCTGCGCAAGATGCACGAGGCTAAGGAACGGGGCGATGCCGCCGTCACCCTGTGGGGAAGCGGCGAGCCGATGCGTGAATTCCTGCACGTCGACGACCTCGCCGATGGCCTGCTGTTTCTGATGCAAAACTACTCCGGGGAATCACACGTGAACATCGGCGTCGGCAAGGACATCAGCATCCGCGAGCTGGCCGAGACCATCCGCGAGATCGTGGGCTTCAAGGGCGAACTGGTGTTCGACGCCAGCAAGCCCGATGGCACGCCGCGCAAGCTGGTGGATACGACGATGATCAACGAGATGGGCTGGCAGGCACGGATCGGGCTGAAGCAAGGACTGGCGCAGGCGTACCAGTGGT
>JANTHH010000112.1 GCA_024762485.1 Chromatiales bacterium | reverse complement strand
CTATAGCTTGCCCGCAACACACTCCCACTATCAGAGCCATGAGCGACGACAACCAGCACCAGATCGAGGTCGGGGTCAAGACCAGTTACATCGAGGATCAGTCCGACCCCAAGGGCGAGCGATTTGTCTTCGCCTATACCATCACCATCAGCAATCACGGCTCCGCCCCCGCGCGTCTGCTCAACCGTCACTGGGTGATCACCGACGCCAACGGCAAGATCCAGGACGTGCGCGGCGAAGGCGTGGTCGGCAAGCAGCCCTATCTGCAGCCCGGCGAGGCCTTCAGCTACACCAGCGGCACCGTTCTCGAGACCCCGGTCGGCGCCATGGAAGGCGAATACGAGATGGTCGATGACGACGGCAGGCGCTTCCTCGCCCCCATCGACCCCTTCGCCCTCGCCATGCCGAGCACCACCCTGCACTGACGTGGCGGTCTACGCCATCGGCGACATCCAGGGCTGCTACAACGAACTGCGGCATCTGCTTGAGCAGATCGCCTTCGAGCCGGCCCGTGACCGCCTCTGGCTGGTGGGCGACCTGGTCAACCGCGGGCCCCGCTCGCTCGAGGTGCTGCGCTTCGTCAAGGGGCTCGGCGAGGCCGCGGTCAGCGTCCTCGGCAACCACGATCTGCACCTGCTGGCCCTGGCCGCCGGCAACACCAGGCACAAGGACGCCGACAGCCTCGACCCGGTGCTGACGGCACCGGATCGCGACGAACTGCTGCACTGGCTGCGGCACCGGCCGGTACTGCACAGCGATGAGGGACTCGGCTTCCACATGATCCACGCCGGCCTCCCGCCCCAGTGGGACATGGCCACCGCAACCGGCTGCGCCCGCGAACTGGAGCGCGCCCTGCAGGGCGATGAGCACCTCGCCTTCCTGCTCGACATGTACGGCAACAAGCCGAACCAGTGGTCACCTGCCCTGCAGGGGATCGAGCGACTCCGCTTCATCACCAACTGCTTCACCCGCCTGCGTTACTGCGACCTGAAGGGACGGCTGAAGCTCAAGGAGAAGGGCCCCCCCGGCTCACAGAAGGCGGGCCTGGTGCCCTGGTTCGAGCACCCGCAACGCGCCAGCCGGGATGCCCGCATCGTCTTCGGCCACTGGTCCACCCTGGGTTACCACGTCGCCAACAACACCTGGGCACTGGACACAGGCTGTCTCTGGGGTGGTTCGCTGACGGCTCTGCGGCTCGACAGCCAGCCGCCGGTCGCCCATCCCTACAACTGCCGACCACAACAGAACCCCCTGAACTATCTGTGAACAGGCGCCGAGAGGCGGCCAACCAACCGGAGGATCAGCCATGCAAAGCCATGCCGTCGAATACGAGATCAAGGGTGCCGAACTGCAGCTGGTGGAGGTGATCCTCGACCCGGGAGAGACGGTCATCGCCGAGGCCGGCGCCATGACCTACATGGAGCAGGGCATCACCTTCGACACCCGCATGGGCGATGGCTCGGACCCCGACCAGGGACTGATGGGCAAGCTGTTCTCAGCCGGCAAGCGGATGCTGACCGGCGAGTCGGTGTTCACCACCCACTTCACCAACGATGGCGCCGGCAAGCAGCGGGTGGGCTTCGCCGCCCCCTACCCGGGAAACATCCTGCCGCTGGACCTCGATGCCCTGGGAGGACAGGTCATCTGCCAGAAGGATGCCTTCATCTGCGCCGCGCTGGGCACCCGGCTGGATATCGCCTTCAGCCGCAAGCTGGGGGCCGGCCTGTTCGGCGGCGAGGGCTTCATCCTGCAGCGCCTGCAGGGTGACGGGCTGGCCTTCATCCAGGCCGGCGGCACGGTGATCGAGAAAAAGCTGCAGGGCGACAGCCTGCGGGTGGACACCGGCTGCCTGGTGGGTTTCACCGAGGGCATCGATTACGACATCCAGCTGGCCGGCGGACTGAAATCCATGATGTTCGGTGGCGAGGGCCTGTTTCTCACCACCCTCAGCGGCACCGGCACCGTCTGGCTGCAGTCCCTGCCCTTCTCGCGCATGGCCGACCGCATCCTGGCATTCGCTCCGAGCGCCGGCGGCAAGGAGCGCGGCGAGGACTGAACCCCTCAGCGCATGCGACGGCCGCGACTCATGTTGCGGCCGTAGAAGATCTCCAGCATCTCATGACGGATCCGCTCGCTGATCTCGCGCTGCTCCCGCGGCGGCATTTCCTCCACCGCCACCCCGAACAGGTAGCTGTCCAGATCGAAGTGCTTGAGCATCATCTTGGTATGGAAGATGTTCTCCTGGTAGACGTTGACGTCGATCATCTCGTACAGGTTGCGGGTATCACGCGCCAGGTAGTTCTGGATCGAATTGATCTTGTGGTCGATGTAGTGCTTCCGGCCACGCACGTCGCGGGTGAAGCCGCGGACCCGGTAATCGAGGGTGACGATGTCGGAGTCGAACGAATGGATCAGGTAATTCAGCGCCTTCAACGGTGAGATCCGGCCACAGGTCGAGACATCGATGTCCGCCCTGAAGGTGGAGATGCCATTGTCCGGGTGACTCTCCGGGTAGGTGTGGACGGTGATGTGGCTCTTGTCCAGGTGCGCCACGACCGCCTCGGGCAGCGGCCCCGGTGCCTCGGAATTGGACAGCTGCTCGGCGACCACCGGCTCCTCGGAGATCAGCATGGTGACACTGGCGCCCTGCGGGTCGTAGTCCTGGCGGGCGACATTGAGGATGTTCGCACCGATGATCTCCACCACATCGTTGAGGATGTGGGTCAGTCGCTCGGCATTGTAGGCCTCGTCGATGTAATCGATGTAGCCCTTGACCTGGTCCGGGGTCGCCGCGTAACAGATATCGTAGATGTTGAAGCTGAGGGTCTTGGTGAGATTGTTGAAGCCGTGCAGCTTGAGTTTGCGCTGAACCATGGGATCGCCATCCACGCTCAATTCGGAAAAAGCAGCGAAATCACCCGTACCGGGTCGATGCTCAGGCCGCCGTCAGTTGACCCCGCGCAGACGCTCCCAGTCGGACACCGGCGGGTGGTGGATCATCTGCACCAGGGTGCCGTCGGGATCGTAGCAGTAGAAGCTGCGGGCGCCGTCACGGTGCGTGCGCGGCTCGGTGCGCATGCGCACCGCGTTGTCGCGCAACCAGGCGAACCAGTCATCGACCGCCGCCGCGCTGTCGAGGAAGAAACCGATGTGATCCAGCCGCTGGCTGGCCTCGTCACGCTGCTGATCGGGCTCGGCCTGGTGCAGTGCCAGATTGTCGCCGCCGGAGGTGAGATAGACGTTATTCGCGTCGGGCCGCCACTCCACCTCCATGCCCAGCAGGTTGACGTAGAAAGCCTCGCAGGCTGGCAGGTCGCGCACGAACAGCGCCACGTGACGCATGCCGAAGCCGAGGCCGGGCCGGGCGCTCATGATGCCGAGACCAGTTCGAAGTCATGGGTGATCTCGGCCATGGCCCCGAGCATGATGGAGGCCGAGCAGAATTTCTCGGCGCTGAGCTTGACGGCGCGGGCGACGGCCTTCTCCGTCAGCCCCTCGCCGGCTACGCGAAAATGGGCATGGATGCGGGTGAACACCTTCGGTTCGGTCTCGGCCCGCTCCGCCGTCAGTTCCACCTCGCACAGACTGACCTCATGGCGACCGCGCCGCAGGATATGGATGACATCGAACTCGCTGCAGCCACCCATGCCGAGCAGCAGCATCTCCATCGGCCGGACACCGAGATTGCGGCCGCCGTGTTCGGGCGGACCGTCCATCACCACCGCGTGACCACTCGGCGACTCACCGATCATCAGCGCGCCCTCGACCCATTTCACCGTTGCTTTCATCTGGTCCCACTTCACAGTTCGGAGGCGTCGCAGGCTATCATAGATCGACAATGGCACGCAGCATGCCTAGAATCGCTAAACAAAGCTTAAGCAAGGCCGCTAAAAGCAACATGAGCATCATCACCCCGCCCAAGCCCGATCCCGAATGGCTCAAGCCGTTCCTCTCCCATTGCCACCGCCGCAAGCATCCGGCAAAAACGGAATTCATTCACCCGGGCGACTCCGCCGACTCCATCTTCTACATCGTCTCCGGCCAGGTCACCGTGCTGATCGAGGACGAGGACGGACGGGAGATCATCCTTACCTACCTCAACAAGGGTGAGTTCGTCGGCGAGATGGGGTTGTTCCTGCCCCAGCCGACCCGCTC
Organism: Chromatiales bacterium; assembly: GCA_024762485.1. Lineage (GTDB taxonomy): Bacteria > Pseudomonadota > Gammaproteobacteria > Chromatiales > Chromatiaceae > JANTHH01. The sequence goes on along the minus strand of JANTHH010000112.1, from coordinate 5,093 downwards.
GGTGATGGTACGCACCCGCGCCGCCTGTGAACTGGCGGAGATCTCCTACCAGAAGCTGGAGCGCCTGCTCGACAACGAGCTGCGCCCCTACACCAAGGACATCCTCTACGCCATCGGCCGCCAGCTGACCGAGCGCCTGATGGCCACCAGCCAGAAGGTGGGACACCTGGCGTTTCTCGACGTCACCGGCCGCATCGCCGGCACCCTGCTCGAACTGTGCAAGCAGCCAGACGCCATGACCCACCCGGACGGCATGCAGATCCGCATCACCCGCCAGGAGATCGGCCGTATTGTCGGCTGCTCCCGCGAGATGGCCGGCCGCGTACTGAAGGACCTGGAGGAACGGGGTCTGGTGCACGTCAAGGGCAAGACCATCGTGGTCTTCGGCACCCGCTGAGGCCTGCAGCCGGCGGCTCAGTCCCGTCCGCGCCTGCAGCAGCGGCGCCCTAAACCGCCTCATCCTCCCACAACAGATCACCGCAGAGCACGTAGCGCTGCCCGCCGGTCTCGGCACTGACGGACAGGGTCACACACTGACCATCACCATTGACCGACAGATAAGGCGAGCTGATCTGCACCTCGCCCTGGCTGGCCATGGCCTGACGGAAATAGGGTCGTCGTGACCAGTTTGCCCCCTCTGCATCGAACAGTGGCGCGAAGTGGAAGCTGCAGTCGGCATGAATGGGATCGGACACCACGTTGGGCCGGCACTGCTGTCCCGCCGAGTCCAGCACATAGCAGCGGGTGGCAAGCGGCTGTCCGAGGAATGCCCGGCAGGCCTGCTCGACGGGCTCTCCGGCACACCAGCGGTCGACCGCCAGCAACAGCAGCTCGCAGGCACGGCGCAACTGCGGATCGGTGGCCCGCGCCTCCTGTTCGGCATGACACTGCCAGAGGTCGGTCACCGCATCCTTCAGGGCAAGCGGATCCGCCAGACCCTGTGCCGGGCGCCCGAAGTAGTAACCCTGCACCAGGTCCACCCCTGCATCCATCGCCAGCAACGCCTCGTCGTGGCACTCCATCCCCTCCGCCAGCACCAGCGATCCCATCTCGTGGATCAGTGAGACCATCCGCGGCAGCATGCGCCGCACCTTGGGCAGACGCGCGGCAGCACTGATCATCGAACGGTCAAGCTTGACGATCTCCGGCTCCAGCCGGCACAACCGGTCGAAGTTGGAGTGACCGGCACCGAAATCGTCCACCGCCAGCAGGCAACCGAGTTCACGATAGTGATCCACCAATCCCTGCAGGGCAGCCAGATCGTCCACCGCGTGCTCGAGGATCTCCACCACGACGCGGCCGGGCGGCAGTCTGAAGAGGGAGAGATAAAGGGCGAGGCCACAGTAATCGGGGCCGGCTTCGCTGGTGGGCCGTGAATTGATGAACAGCCATTGCTGGCTGTCGGCGAGAAAGCGGGAGAAATTGGCCACATGCAGTGCCGTGGCGCAGGCATCCAGGCAATCGGCCTCGCCGCGCTGCTCGGCCTGCTCGAACAGCTCCAGCGGCGACCGGCGCCCGCCATTGGCATCGCTCGCCCGCAGCAGGCCCTCATAGCCGATGACGCGGCTGTGCGGCAGCGAGAAAATCGGCTGAAAGTTGCTGCTCAGACGCAGTCCGTCGTACACCGGATTGGTGACCCAGCGCGACAGCCCGCCCTGCGAGAGTTGTTCCCAGCACCCCGGTCGCCTGAGAGCGACCTCCCTGTCCCGTCCCGACCCCTGTTCCTTCCCGGGGCCGGCGGCAGTGTCATTCATTTTTGATTATCAGTATCCCCGTTGCGTGAATGCCCCTCGACAATCACTTTTTATTATTGTGGTTATAGCCTATCCCAGGGAAAAAAGCTCGGCAAGTCGCGCTCCCGGGTCGTCTGCACGCATGAATGCCTCCCCTACCAGGAAGCCATGGACGTGATGCTCGCGCATCAGACGGACATCGTCCGGGGTGTGGATACCGCTCTCGGTCACCACCAGACGATCGTCAGGGATGGCGGGCAGCAGTGCCAGGGTGGTGTCGAGGCTCACCTCGAAGGTCCGCAGGTTGCGGTTGTTGATGCCCAACAGGCGGTTGTCGAGCCGCAGGGCGCGATCGAGCTCTTCACCATCGTGCACCTCCACCAGCACATCCATGCCGAGATCGTGCGCCAGCGCGTTGAGCTGTGCCAGGCGCTCGTCGTCCAGGCAGGCGACGATCAGCAGGATGCAGTCGGCAGACATCGCCCGCGCCTCGTAGACCTGATAGGGATCGACGATGAAATCCTTGCGGATCACCGGCAGGTCGCAGGCGGCCCGGGCCTGCTGCAGATAGGCGTCCGCACCCTGGAAGAAATCCACGTCGGTCAGCACCGACAGGCAGGTGGCGCCATGGCTGGCATAGCTGCGGGCGATCTCCGCCGGGCGGAAGTCTTCCCGCAGCACCCCCCGGGAGGGGGACGCCTTCTTGATCTCGGCGATTACGCCGGGCCCGCCGGCGGCGATCCTGGCATCGAGCGCGGCGGCGAAGCCGCGCGGCGCATCGGCATCGCGCAGCCGGCTGCGCAGCTCGCTGAGCGGCACCTGGCCGGCGCGCGCCTCGATCTCCTGCCACTTGCGGGCGACGATCTTTTTCAGGATGTCAGGGGTATCCGTCATGTCATTCAAAGCCCTGGGTCATCACCACCAGCTGGTCGAGACGGTTGCGTGCCTCGCCACTGCTGATGGCCTGATCGGCCCGGGCGACGCCTTCCTTCAGGGTCCCGGCCAGGCCGGCGGCGTAGATCGCCGCGCCGGCGTTGAGCATGACGATGTCGCGCGCCGGGCCGGGGTGATCCTCCAGCACCGAGCGGATGATCGCCAGCGAGTCTTCGGCACTGTCAGCGGTGATCTCGCTGATTGGTGTGCGCTGCACGCCGAAGTCCTCCGGCTGGACACTGAAGCGACGGATCAGGCCATCCTTGAGCTCCGCCACCTCGGTCTTGTCGCCGATGCTGATCTCGTCAAGCCCGTCGCGGGCATGCACCACCAGCACGTGGCGCGAGCCGAGCTTCTGCAGCACCTCGGCCAGCGGCTCCAGCAGGTCATCGGCGAACACCCCGAGCACCTGGTTGGGTGCCCCCGCCGGGTTGGTCAGCGGCCCCAGTACGTTGAAGATGGTGCGCACGCCCATCTCCCGGCGCGGACCGATGGCGTGTTTCATCGCCCCATGGTGGGCCGGGGCGAACATGAAGCCCACGCCCACCTCGGCGACACAGCGGGCGACCTGCCCGGGGGTCAGATCGAGTCGCACACCGGCCGCCTCCAGCACGTCGGCCGAACCGGACTTGGAGGAGATCGAGCGATTGCCGTGCTTGGCCACCCGCCCGCCTGCCGCCGCCACCACGAAGGCGGCGGCGGTGGAGATGTTGAAGGTGCCCGAGGCGTCGCCACCGGTACCGCAGGTGTCCACCAGGTGTTCCTCGCCACCCACATCCACCCGGGTGGCCAGTTCGCGCATCACCCCGGCAGCGGCAGCGATCTCGTTCACCGTCTCGCCCTTCATCCGCAGGCCGACCAGGAAGCCGCCGATCTGTGCCGGCGTGGCACCACCGGTCATGATGGTGCGCATCACCTCGCTCATCTGCGCAGCAGACAGGTCGTGGCGGGTGATCACCTGGTTGATGGCGTCTTTCATTTCCATGGCGTGCTCCGGTTACCGGCCATCAAGAAAATTCTTCAGCATCTGGTGGCCGTGTTCGGTGAGGATGGATTCGGGGTGGAACTGCACGCCCTGGATGTCCAGCGTCCTGTGGCGCACACCCATGATCTCGTCCACCTCACCATCACGCTCGGTCCAGGCGGTGACCTCCAGGCAGTCCGGCAGGGTCTCGCGCTCGATCACCAGCGAGTGATAGCGGGTGGCCTGGAAGGGATTGGCGAGTCCACTGAACACACCGCTGTCGGCGTGGAAGATGGGCGAGGTCTTGCCGTGCATCACCTGGCGGGCGTGGACGATCCTGCCGCCGAATGCCTGGCCGATGGACTGGTGGCCGAGGCAGACACCGAGGATCGGCAGCTTGCCGGCAAAGTGCCTGATGGCCGGCACCGAGATGCCGGCCTCATCGGGGGTGCAGGGCCCGGGCGAGATCACCAGCTGCTCGGGGTGCAGCGATTCGATCTCCCCGATGCTGATCTCGTCGTTGCGGTAGACCCGCACGTCCGCGCCCAGCTCGCCGAAATACTGCACCAGGTTGAAGGTGAAGGAGTCGTAGTTGTCGATCATCAGCAACATGCTCAGTCCTCCCCCTGCTGGTTGGGGTCCAGCCCCATCTCGGCCAGCGCCACCGCGCGGAATACCGCCCGGCCCTTGTTCATGGTCTCCTTCCACTCCAGCTCGGGCACCGAGTCGGCCACCACCCCGGCACCGGCCTGGATGTGCAGGTGACGGTCCTTGATCACCGCGGTGCGGATGGCGATGGCGGTGTCCATGTTGCCGTTCCAGGAGAGGTAACCGACCGCACCGGAGTAGACCCCGCGCTTGACCGGCTCCAGCTCGTCGATGATCTCCATGGCACGGATCTTCGGTGCACCGGATACGGTCCCGGCGGGGAAGGTGGCACGCAGCACATCCATCGCGCTCATGCCGGCGTTGAGCCTGCCGGTGACGTTGGAGACGATGTGCATGACGTGGGAATAGCGCTCGACGTTCATCTTCTCGGTGAGCTGCACACTGCCCACCTGGGCCACCCGGCCGACGTCGTTGCGCCCCAGGTCGATCAGCATCAGGTGTTCGGCCAGCTCCTTCGGGTCGGCCAGCAGCTCGGCCTCCAGCGCCTTGTCCTCCTCCTCGCTGTAACCGCGGCGACGGGTGCCGGCAATGGGACGCACCGTCACCTCCTCGTCCTCCAGCCGCACGAGGATCTCGGGCGAGGAGCCGACGATATGGAAGTCGCCGAGATCCATGAAGTACATGTAGGGCGACGGGTTGAGCCCGCGCAGCGCACGGTAGAGGTCCAGCGGACGTGCCGCGAAGGGAATGGACAAACGCTGGGACAGCACCACCTGCATGCAGTCGCCGTCGAGGATGTACTGCTTGATGCGGTCGACGGCCGCCTTGAAGCCCGCCTCGGTGAAGCCGGAGAC
>JANTHH010000111.1 GCA_024762485.1 Chromatiales bacterium | reverse complement strand
GGCCGTCGTTACCGCGGGTTTCGATGAAGTTCATGGTGGGTCACAGCGCTGGTGTCGAAAAACAGGCGCGGATTATACCCGAGGCATGAATCTGCCCACTAGCGCGATTGGTGTCGGCCAGGCATCGCCCGTGACAGACAGCAGTCGCCACGGGCGGTCTGCTGTCTGTCAGTGCGAACGAACGTGATTATTGCGGGGCGCAGCCGGGGGCGTTTGCCCGCCTGATCTCGAAGCCATCTGGGAGGACCGCGGGCATCAGCAGCAATTCTGTGTTGGCGATCTTCACGTCGGCCTTGCCCAGGCAGGCGGCTGGGCCGATATCCACTCTGGCCGTGACCGAGTTGCTGGATACTGCATGGAAATTGCTCGCGACCAGGCCTTCCCAGTCGATTTGTCCGACCAGGTTGTCATCGTTGGTGGGGAAGTTGTCACCGGTGATGGTGACCTGCAGGTTGGTGTCACCCCGGCAGCCGAAGTTCGGTGAGATGTCCTTGATCACCGGGGCGCGGATGACCCTTGCACGCACCTTGAGTCCATGACTGCCTTTCAGATCCGGCCAGTCGAAGGTCTTCCAGGTGGCATTGCTGAGACTGTTGAGGTCGATGGTCTCGGTACCGGTGCCATAGCTGTCATCATCGTTGGTATACCAGTGGCAGCAGTCATACTTCCAGCGCGCTCCCCGGTCGTCCTCCCAGCCCCATTGCTTGATCTCGAGGCGGCTCGGGAGCGCATCGCTGTAATTCTGCTTCATCAGGGGCTTGTCTTCGGTGTCGTGCCAGTCGTTGTGATCAGGGTCGCTGTCACCGCTCCACAGGTCCTTGATGGCGTTGGCTGGCCGCCAGTCCTTGTCATCCAGGTTGGGCACGTCCCGGGCCTGCACCTCGAAGGTCCACTCCTCTCCGCAACACTCCTCGTCATCGGTGTAGTGGCCTAGTATCTCCACCTCAACCCGTCCGCCGGCGTGTGCAGCGGGCACCAGCAATGGGCCGGTTGCGAGAAGCATGACCGACAACAAGGCCAGATAATGGACTGTAGAAAGCGGTGTCAAATTGAATCGTCCCAGGGATTTCATGTCTCTTTTCCTTGTCCGTTTGATTCGTGGTGCGGCAATCGGTCAGATGTATGAGCCCCCTGCCGTCGAGATACGAGTATAGGAAAAAATAATCCTGCCGCTGGCCCTGCGCAGGCGCTTGTGGGAAGCCGATTGCATGCAGATTGATGCAGGTCAACAGACACCCCCTACCAGGGGAGTGGTGTCAGGATCCGAAGACCTTTTTCAGCAGCTCGGTGCTGCGCGCCAAGGGGTCCTCGCGGATCAAGCGTTCCTCGTCGGCGAGCTTCAAAAACAGTCCGTCGAGGGCCTTGCGGGTGACATAGTCGTCGAGATCAAGCTGTTGCGAGCTCAGCAGTGTATTGAGACGTGATCCTGCCCCCGCCTTTGCGGCGAAGCGCTTGTACGCCGCAGTTGCGCCAGCGCGCTCCGTGGCGTCGGCCACAATGGGGCGGATGGCCTGGTAGAGGCTGTCGCCCGCCTTGTCGCGGAGATAACGGGTGGCGCTGTCATCGGGCCCGGTGAGGATGTCCCGCGCATCCTTCAGTGTCATCCCCTTCACCGTGTCCCTGACGATATCCAGGGTCCTGGGAATGGCCTGCTCTGCAGCACGGTTGAGGGTGGTCTCGAAGTCATCGACCAGTTCGTCCTGGCCAATCAGGCGCAGCCCCTTGGCTGCGGTATCGAGCATCCCGGGCAGGGGGATGTGTACCTGGGGATCATCCAGATAGCCCCCCGATCTTCCAAGCAGGCGGATCGCGCGATCTGCACCGACGGCCAGGGCTTCACGCAAGCCGTCGCTGATCTCTGCCTCGCTCAGCTGCGGGTTCTGCTCCGTGGTGGTATCGCCGCTGAGCCTGTCGCGTGCCTTGTCGAGGAAGTCACGCCAGTCGGCCTGTGTGCTGCTGGCCGCCATCAGCACAACAGGCAGCAGCAGGCGGGGCAGGGTGTGTCGCATCAGGTGTCGCATGGGGTGTCCTCCGGAGTGGCTGGCAGGGTCGCCGCGGGACGGTGCACTGGCTGCCTCATTGTGTGTGCTGCCATGTTGCAGCGTATTGCTCGAAATCCGCCTTCTGTAACGGGGGCGAGAACAGGTAACCCTGGAATATCCTGCAGCGATAATCGCGCAGGAACCCGAGTTGGTGTTCGGTCTCGACTCCCTCGGCCACGATGGTCAGGCCGAGGTAGCCGGCAATGCTCAGGATGGTGATAACCATGGCCTGATCATCTTCATCCTCCAGGTTGCGCACGAACGATTGGTCGATCTTGAGCTCGCTGATCGGCAGCTTCTTCAATGCGCTCAATGAAGAATAGCCGGTACCGAAGTCATCCATGGAAAAACGGATACCCAGGGTCTTGAGTGCGTTCATGGCACTGACCACGCGGTCGATCTCCTCGGCGGCGACGGTCTCGGTGACCTCGAACACCAGGCTGCGACGGGCGCCGGCATCAAGGTAGCGCTCGCACAGCATCTCGACACCCTCGATGAAGCCCTGGTGCGTCAGCTGGCGCACACTGATGTTGATGGAGAATTGCTGCAGTTGCAGGCCGTTTTCCCACCAGTCACGCAAGGTCTGGACCGCCATTACCAGTATCTGCTGCCCGAGTTCTATGATCAGCCCTGTCTGCTCGGCGATGGTGATGAAGTCCGCCGGCGGGACCTCGCCCAGGGTGGGGCTGTGCCAGCGCGCCAGGCATTCGGCGCCGATGAGCCGGCCATCGGCATCGTGCTGGGGTTGGTAATGGAGAGCGAGTTCCTGCCGGTTAAGCGCGAGATGGAGCGAGCGTTCTATCTGCAGATGGGCCTCCACTCTGGCGGCCATTTCGGCGTCGAACAGCGATGTGCCGTCCCGCCCCCCGGCCTTCGCCTCGTACATGGCGATGTCGGCCTCTTTCACCAGGCTGCCCGGATCGGTGGAGCCGGGCTGGATCATCCGGACTCCGATACTGGCACTGACATAGAGGTGATGACCGTTGATGACATGGGTCGCTTTGAGGTCATTCAGCAGTCGCCCGCTCAGGCCCAGTGCCCGCTCCCTGCAATAGTCGATATCGTCGAATTCGCCGCCGATGATGACGAACTCGTCACCACCGAGCCGGGCCAGCAGTGCCTGCTCGGGCAGCAGGTGGAGCAGCCGCCGCGCGATTTCCTGCAGCAGATCGTCCCCCACTTCGTGGCCGAGCGAATCATTGATCGTCTTGAAATGATCCAGATCGACCAGCATCAGAAAGGAGTGCGTGTGGTTGTCAGTCAGGCTGTTCATGCGCAGCCGCAGCTGCATCATGAAGGCGTGGCGATTATAGAGGCCGGTCAGACTGTCGTGGTTGGCCTGGTGCTGGGTCCGGCGCAATAACAGGTAACTGCTGCTGGCGGCGTAATAGAGCACCCAGCCGAGGATGGCCGAGAAGAGACTGAGGACATAGCCGTACCATTGCCCCAGCAGCGCGAAGTAGATAACCAGCGGCGCGGCCATCAGCGGGATCAGCGGCCTGAACAGCCGGGGTTCGGGATAGAGCAGGGCGGATGCCACCGTCATGGTGCCGATCTGGGTGAAGATCGCGATGTAGTGGAGGTTACCCGCCTCCTCCCGAATGTAGATCAGGAAGATCGTCGCCCAGAGCAGGAAAAACAGGTAATAGAAGACAGTGAGTTGCCGATACCAGCGATCAAGCCGCTGCTGACTCATCTGCGCCGGCGCGAAGGCCTTGTAGAGTCGGCTCCCCCAGCCGGAGATCAGCAGGATGCCGGCATACCAGATCAGTGCCGGCGTCTGGCTGCCGTGCAGGCTGCTGAGGAAGACATAGCCCAGCCCGGGAAAGATCGACAGCAGGATGATGACCGGAATCTGTCGATGGAGAAAGGCTGCGGGGTGGTTGGTCATGGTTGCATGAGTATATCCCGCCGCAGCCAGTGATGTGGTCCACCCTGCAACGAAAAAGGCCCGGGGTTATCGCCACCCCGGGCCCTTCTCAATTGTATGGTGCCGAGGAGAGGACTTGAACCTCCACCTTGTTTCCAAGACATGGACCTGAACCATGCGCGTCTACCAATTCCGCCACCTCGGCAGGCGTATATCGACGCGACCTGTGCGGGGCCTCGTCGTAACGGAGCGCGAACTTTACAGCGACAAGGTATGCCTGTCAACGGTATGATGGCCTTTTCGCCAAGATGCGGCAGGTAATGTGTTAAAGAAATTAATCAAGCTTTTCAAAAGAAATCATAAGAAAAAGGGTGGCGCAGTCGAGGATCCGCACGCCGCCCGCGAGGCACGCAAGTACGACAACCCGATCCCCAGCCGGGAGTTCATCATGGAACTGCTGGCGGTCGAGGGTTTGCCCCTCACTTATAAAGAGATTGCCGCCCGCCTCGAACTGACCGACGAGGCCCGTCTCGAGGCCCTGTCCCGTCGTCTGCGCGCCATGGAGCGGGACGGCCAGGTAGTCCGCAACCGCAAGGGGGGGTACTGCCTGGTCAACGCCGAGGATCTCATTGCGGGGCGCGTCATCGCACACCCGGATGGCTTCGGTTTCCTGGTCCCGGACGAAGGCGGCGACGACCTTTTCCTCGGCCCGCGCGAGATGAGTTCACTCTGGCATGGTGACCGCGTGGTGGTACGGGTGTCGGGCGTCGACCGTCGCGGTCGGCGCGAGGGAGCATTGGTCGAAGTGGTCGAGCGCGCCTTCACCCAGATCGTCGGCCGATTGCGGATCGATGCCGGTGTCGGCTTCGTCATGCCGGACAACAAACGCCTGGTCCACGACGTGGTGATCCCGGCCGACAGCATCGGCGATGCCAGGGAAGGACAGATGGTGGTGGCGGACCTGGTGAAGCAGCCGGCGCCCCGCCGGCCGCCGGTCGGTCGGATTGTCGAGGTGCTGGGTGATCACCTGGCACCCGGTATGGAGACCGATGTGGCCATCCGCACCCATGGCATCCCCGTGGAATGGCCGGAAGAGGTCGAACGCGAGATCGCCAAGCTGGGTGAACAGGTCCCGGAGCAGGCCAAGTCCGGACGCGAGGATCTGCGCGATACCCCGTTGGTGACCATCGATGGCGAGGACTCGCGCGACTTCGATGATGCTGTCTTCTGCAAGCGCACCTCGAAGGGCTGGCGGCTGCTGGTCGCCATCGCTGATGTCTCCCACTACGTGAAGGTGGACTCGTCACTCGACCAGGAGGCCTACCGCCGCGGCAACTCGGTCTATTTCCCTGACCGGGTGGTACCGATGCTGCCGGAGATACTGTCCAACGGACTGTGTTCAATCAATCCCGAGGTGGACCGCCTGTGCATGACCGCCGAGTTGCTGATCAACGAGGAGGGCGAGGTCTACCGTTCACGTTTCTTTGAAGGTGTGATGCGCTCCCATGCCCGGCTGACCTACAACAAGGTCGCCGCCATGCTGATCGACGGTGATGCGGCACTGTGCGAGGAATACGCCGGCCTGCTGCCGCACCTCCATGAGCTCTACCAGTTGTACAAAGTGCTGCACAAGGCACGGAAGGCGCGCGGGGCGATCGACTTCGATACCACTGAAAGCCGCTTCGTGTTCGAGAACGGCAAGGTGGTCAGTGTCGAGCCCGTAGTGCGAAACGATGCCCACCGGCTGATCGAGGAATGCATGCTGGTTGCCAACGTGGCTGCCGCGCGGCTGCTGCTGCGCAAGAAAATCCCGACCCTGTACCGGGTGCACGAGCGGCCAAGCGAGGAGAAGCTGCGCGATCTCCACCAGTTCCTCAACGAACAGGGTCTGAAGCTGGGCGGCGGTATGGAACCGACGGCGAAGGACTATGCCGAGCTGCTGGAGCAGGTGAAGGGGCGGCCGGATGCGCATGTCATCCAGACGGTACTGCTGCGCTCGATGATGCAGGCAATCTACACCTCGGATAATCTGGGCCACTTCGGGCTTGCCTTCGATGCCTATGCCCATTTCACCTCGCCCATCCGGCGTTACCCCGATCTGATGGTGCATCGTGCGCTCAAGCACATGATCGCCAACGGCACCGCGGAGGATTTCGACTATTCGGAAATCCAGCTCGCCGCCCTCGGCGAGCATTGCTCCATGACCGAGCGGCGGGCGGACGATGCCACGCGTGATGCCATGGATACCCTCAAGTGCGAGTTCATGCTCGACAAGGTGGGGGATGTCTTCGGCGGCGTGATCAGCGGTGTCAACAGCTTCGGCCTGTTCGTCGAGATCAACGACATTTACATCACCGGTCTGGTGCATGTCACCGCCCTCGACCACGATTATTTCCACTTCGACCCCATCCACCACAAGCTCACTGGTGAGCGCACCGGCAAGACCTATCACCTGGGCGATGCCATCGAGATCAAGGTGGCGGCGGTGAATCTCGACGACCGCAAGATCGACCTGATCCTGCCCGACGGCGAGATGGGTGGCGGCGGCAAAAAGCCCCAGCGACGCAAGAAGGGCGGCTCACGCGGCGGGCGGGGCCGCGGCCGGGGCAGCCGCTCCCCCAAGGATTCATCGGCAACAGCCCGTGAAGGTGAAAAAGGCAGCACCGCGAAGAATAAGGCGGACAAGCAGGAAGCACCCCAGGGCGAGCAGCCGAAGAAGCGACGTCGGAGGCGGCGCAAGCCCAAGAGCAGCGGTTCGTGAGCAAGGCGACCCAGCGCATCGGCGGCCTGCACAGTGTGCGTGCCGCGCTCGGTCATGGGGCCGGGCAGGTGGCCGGCCTCTGGTATGACCGCAAGCGCAGGGATCGCCGGCTCAGCCAGCTGTTGAGCCATGCCCGCGAGATCGGGATCGATCCCCAGCCGGTGGATCGCACCACCCTCGATCAGCTGCTGCCCGGTATCAACCACCAGGGCGTGGTGGCGGAGACACTGATCCCTTCGGCACAGGGTGAGGGCGCACTGGACGAGTTGCTGACCCATCTCGGGGATACACCACCGTTCCTGCTGGTGCTCGACGGCGTCACCGACCCGCACAATCTGGGTGCCTGTCTGCGGACCGCCGATGCGGCCGGCGTGCAGGCGGTGATCGCCCCGCGCGATCGTGCGGTGGGACTGACCCCGGTGGCCTGCAAGGTCGCCAGCGGTGCCGCCGAACATGTCCCCTTCATCCAGGTGACCAATCTGGCGCGGACCCTTAAGCGACTGCGTGATGCCTACGGCATCTGGCTGGTGGGCACCTCCGGCGAGGCGGACACGGTCCTCTACGATACGGAACTCAAGGGGCCGTTGGCGCTCGTCATGGGTGCTGAAGGCAAAGGTATGCGGCGGCTCACCCGCGAGGCCTGCGACCGGTTGGTCCGCCTGCCCATGGCCGGGGTGGTGGAGAGCCTGAACGTCTCGGTGGCCACCGGGGTCTGCCTCTTCGAGGCGGTGAGACAGCGCCGCTGAACCCCCCTGCTCAGTGGGCTGAGTGTGCCGCGCCGTCGGTCGCTGCCGTGTGCGTGAGCAGACGGCTGCGCGCTGCCAGTTCCTTCAGCAGCATCGGTTTCTCCACGCCGTATCCCTGGGCATAGTCCACACCGATCCGGGCAAGACGGTCACGGATCGGGTCGTCTTCGACGTACTCGGCGATGGTCTTCATCCCCATGAAATGCGCAACCTCGTTCATGGAGCGGACGATCGCCTGATCGTGCGGATCCCTGAGAATGTTGCGGATGAAGCTGCCATCGATCTTCACATAGTCAACCGGCAGTTCCTTCAGATAGCTATAGGAGGACAGTCCGGTGCCGAAGTCATCCAGCGCCACCTGGCAGCCAAGCCCCTGGATGCCTTCGATGATGGCGGTGGCTCGGTCCAGACTCGCGATCGCCGCGGTCTCCGTCACCTCGAAGCTGAAGTGACCGGGCGATACCTGGTGCTGCTCGAAGGTCTGCTGGATAAAGTCGATCAGGCCCGGGTCCGACATGGACTGGCCGGAGAGATTGATGGCCAGCCCGCCCACGGCGCCACTGGTGTCCGGATTCGCGGCAACCCAGGCGGTGGCCTCCTCGATCACCAGTCGGTCGATCCGGGCCATCAGTTGATAGGCCTCGGCCGCGGAGATGAAGCGTTCGAGGTGCAGCAGCCCGCCTTGCTCGTCGTGGACGTTGAGCAGAACCTCGTAATGGGGCCGCAGTCCGGCGTCTTCATCGATGGGCGCGATGAGCTGACCTCGCAGTTCGATGCGCCGGTGTTCGATGGCGTCCTGCACCAGTTGGCGCCAGTGCAGGCTCTCCAGCTTGTCGGCGATCTGCGTGTCCTCCGCGCTGAATCGCAACGCCTGGTCGCCGCCCGATTCGCTCGCCGTCGAGCAGGCGATGTGTGCCTCCGAGAGGAAGGTGTCCGGCGCCTCATGGCCGCGGTCGATGCAGCTGAAGCCGATGCTCGCGCTGAGCGGATAGCGCTTGCCCTCCCACATCAGTTCGCTTGCACGCACGGTCTCGGCCAGTGTCGTTCCCAGGTCGTGAACCGACTGTGGCGAGGTGGCGCGGGTGATGATGGCCAGCCGCCCATGGGTCATCAGCGCCAGGCAGGTGTGCTCGTCGAAGGCGCTCTGAAGCTGCTGGGAGACCAGCTTCAGCAGGGCGTCACCGGCGGCGTAGCTGACTTCCTCGCGGATTGTCTCGTGCTGGTCGATCTCGATCAGCGCCAGGACATGGGGCGGGGTGCCGGGGCGGATGCCGGCAACCACCTCGCCGAGTCGACCGATGATCTGCTGCTGATTGGCGAGACCGGTGAGCGGGTCGTGTGTCTGGTGATAGCTGATGCGCTGCTGCAGTTCGTCCAGCGTCTTGTCGGTCGCCTGCTCGGCCACGCCCCGCTGGTCCACCTGGTGGATGACGACATGCTTGCGTAAGAGCAGTTCGGCAAGCTCCGGGCGGGTGAAGATGTGTGATTGCTGGCCCTGTGCGTTGGCGAAGGCCAGCTTGCTCCGGTCCTTGCTGCGCCAGAAAAGCCGCGTGGTGGTCCGGTCGTGCCGGGTGTTGACGGTGATGGCGTCGCCGACCTGTATCCCATCGATGGCGTTGAGCGTGTGGTCCCAGATCTGCTCGTCGATGCCGGCCATGCCGGGCATTTCCTCGTTGCCGCTGCAGTCGCCTGCCTGTGCCCTGAAAAGCGCGAACTCATCAGGTTTCAGCAGGCCGGCACTGTCCCGGCGGCCGGCATCGAGCAGGTCTTTCAACAAGTGTTTGCCGAGTGCCTGATCGAAGCCGATGTAGGTCAGGCCCGCATGCACCTGGTCCAGGGTCTGCCGCAGAGTTGGCAGATCGGCAG
>JANTHH010000110.1 GCA_024762485.1 Chromatiales bacterium | reverse complement strand
TTCGCTCCGTTCGCCAGTGTCATACGTAATTCCGACAGTGAAATCACGAGCAGCACGACGATGACAGATTCACCCACAGCAAGACCGAATACCGCGCCAGGCCCACCCATGGCCTGGCCCAGAACAAATGCCGCGACAATGGCAACCGAAGCACTGATGCCGGTCATGAGCATGAGTTTACGAAACCGGCTAGCAGCTTTGAGGATGAGAGAAAGTTGTGACTTGGCGAGGTCGAAACAGATCACGAACATCCATGCAAGCGCAAACAGATGCACATGGCCGTAACCTCTGGGGGCAAAGAACGTCTGTTCCAGAAAATCCAGCAGCATCCACAACAACAGACAATATGCGATACAAATCAACCACATCAGGAATGCAAGCCGAGCACCCCAGCGCAGCGCTTTCTTAGGATCACCTGACCACATGTGAACCAACTGAGGTAGAGCGACGGCTTGAACACCCGGGCTGAGCATTACGAACGGTGACAACAGAATACGTACAGCGTTGGATTCGCCTACAGAGGCAACCCCGGCCACAATGACCATCATGTAGTTTGCGCTCTGTGTTTGCGCCCAAGTAATCAGGGTAGATCCGGAAGCCCAACGCCCGCCACGCCACAATTCGGCACGGGTGCTTTGCGCCTGACCCCATGGCAAGCGTTCCCCTGCCAACCCGAGGGCATGGTATGCAAAAGCCGCAGACACCACACCCGCTAAGCCATAGAACAACAATACGTAGGCGGGACTGTGCATCGGCAGAAAGATAGTGTCGGCTAAAAGCATGACAGTGAGTACGCCGGAGAATATCCATTGTCCAGCCATGACCTTGCTTTCTTTCCCGCTCAAATACCCATAGCGGAACATGAAATCACGCAAAACGATGCCGGTGATCGCCAGCATCGTGGTTCCTGCATAAAGAAACAGGTCGCTCCCATTCGCAAAGAAGGCTATAAATGCAGCGATCGACAGTGCCGCGCTCATGGGCAGGACATGCACCAGACCCGCGCTCAAGCAACGTCGGGCAAAATCCCTCACGTCTGGCTGCGCGACAGCACCAGCACCCACAACCATCTGGGTCAACCAAACCGCATCCAGCATGGCAACGACAAATGAGCATGCGACGAATGCCAGCACGTACTCCCCGTACGAATCCGGCGCCAACAAGGCAATTAGGTACAGGTTCACGCCAAGGTTGGTTAGGCTCGACAACCCCTGGCTCATGATCGCAGTCGCGGTGCGCCGCATGGCACCTCTCCGGCTACCGGCTACCATGTTCAGAGCGATTAATAATCATCGCGGAGATAGCCAGCAAGGCAAGCATGTTCGCCGGCATATGCAGCCCGAAGTCCACAGCTCCGTGCAACAGAGCTGCTATCACCGCCCATAAAAGGAAGGGGGACATGCCCGGGTACTCACCTTTAGTGCACGTTGAGGCGACGAGCGAATAACCACGCCTCAGAACGACCGAGAAAAACAACAAAAGTGGCAGGACACCGATCACACCGTACTCAACCAGCCATTCCAGGTACTCGTTATGAGCGTGGTCGAAGATCCACATGCCCAGCGCTTGCTGCTTGAACTCAGGAAATACCCAACGGTAGCTGCCGCCTCCGGAACCGAGCAATGGGTAATCCTTGACCAGTGCGAGGCTCTGTTCCCATAACTCAAGACGTACAAGCATGCCGCCGGGATGCAGTAGCTTCCGCTCCAATCCGCCAAATCCAAGCCACTGGGCTGCAAGCATCGCGGACGCTGCCGCTAGCACGAGTAAAGCGAGTATCTTGAATCGGGATCCCGCAAGCCTGGGAGCAAGTAGCACGACCATGAACCCCGAAACCAGAAATGCAGCCACAGCGCCCCTGGAGGCCGTCGCCATCAAGCCAGCCAATATCAGAAGCGCCGCTAAAAGCGGGAGAGGATTCGCTTGCATGATAAGTCGGAGCAGCGAGGAACGCTGACGGACATGCCGATTGAGTCGCCACGCATGGCCCAGATCGCGAACTAACAGCCCGATAGCCAGTGGCCCAGCCATGATCAGTAACGTCGCAAAATGATTAGGATTCACGTAGGTACCGGCTGCAGCAGTGTAGCCGTAACTGACCGCCGAAAATGGCCATAGCACGCCACCTAATGCGAGATTTAGCAGCGAGAATGCGGCAAGCAAAGCAGCCACTGCGACGATCGCCATGACAATGCGCTCCGTCGAGCGGGTGCGTCGTAATTCCGATGCAAGCAGGAAGAAAAAAACGGTGTAGGTTTCCCACTGCAAAAGCGCGCTGACTGTCGCCGACCGGTCAATAGTCAGTACACCGTTCTCAACCCAATCTGTGGGAAACAACTGAACCAAGTGGACGAGAAGGAAGGACAGCAGCGCCTTTAGCCCAGGGGTCCACCCTGCCGCCTCGTCCGTGTGCATTGCAGGACGAAACTCTCGCACCAGAAGCAGAATATTCATCACGACAGCCAGTGAAAGCCAGAAAACCGGCCGATTACTACCTAAAGGCAAAGGCGCCAGAATGAGAATGGTGAGCAATACCCAGAGAAACCCATGCATCCCTGCGCGGCGGCTCTCCACCAGGCTAGCCACGAGTCGCCTCCTCCGACGCATCCGCGCTTTCAAGAGAGCCGTGCTCGATCAGATGCTGGACCAGCGGCAACTTTTCGATGGGCATCAGCAATTTTTTGTGCCTTTGGCGTCGATAACGCAGTAGCGTGACCAAGTGTGATCGATCTAGCCCGGACAGCTGTTTCCAGTTGGCCAGGCCCACGGCCACGAGCAATGCAGAGGTGTCATGCTCGTACGGCGCAAGTTCCATGCAACGCCGCCAAGCCCCAACCCCTTCTGGAATAAAATGTCCTGCCTGCCAATAGTTTTTGGCGAGTAACGCCCATGCCGCCCCATAACGTGGCCGTCGCTCGATAACTTCGCGGTAGTAGCCAATGGCTCGCTCGCGATACCTTTCCGCCTCCACCCCAGTAGCTGCTATCGCGTGCCAGTCCATAAGTTTTGCCAGATCCAACCAAGCCTCAGCTCCGATCGGGTTCAGCTCCGTCGCAGCACGGAGAACGTCTTCCGCCTCGTCCCATTGTGTAAAAGAGATAACGTCAGCTCTGGTGGTCCAGCCAGAGAGAATATTACTTGGACCCTGCCGCAGAAACTCGGAGGCCAGAAGCGACAGCGCAATTAACATAAAAGAGATGCTGAAGACAACAGCCACCAATCTTTGCACTAATCGCGGCGCCATCAGCCTACCCATTGCCTCCTGAGCGTCCTGCAAGAATTGAGTCATACACACTACCTGCCCTGGCCACGAGATGATCCCAACTAAGCGCATCAGCGCGCTCCAACGCGCCGCGCTTTAGCCGCGCCAGTTCTCTGCGATCCGCTGCCAGCGCTGTAATTGCCTTCGTGAACTGGTCCACACTGGTGTCTGGATCTTCCACCGCCACCTTCACTCCACAATCCTCCGTGACCACATCGCCCTGGCCACTGATCGCGTGACACACTACAGGCGTCCCGACCGACAGAGCTTCCAGCACCACATGCGGCGTACCCTCGACCAAACTAGTGTGCAAAAGCACGTCTGCCTCGGCCATTGCTTTCTTGGCTTCACCGTGCGAGAGCTGCCCATGCCAATGGCAATGCTCCTCAATCCCCAACGTTTGCGCATAGCTCTGCATCTTTTCGGCATGGGGCCCGGTACCCACGACATCCAGAATGACGTCCGTTACACGCACGACCCGCGCCACGATGAGCAACGCCATGTTCAGCAACTTCCTCGGCACGAAACCGCCGCACCAGACCAAACGGAGCGGCGCCCTCGAATTCATGGCTTGTCCTACTTCGGTGGCGACAGGCTCACTGCCCGTTTCATTCATCAGGACGCCATGGATACCGCACCAACGCGCGAACAATTTCTGATTATCTGTATTAGCGACCATGACCACCTTTGCTTGATGGATGGCCCGACGCACCCGCCGGCTCGTGGCCAGCTGCATGAAATTCAGACTGTTTTTCATGATAACTGCCAGACGGTCACGAAGCGGCAGCAGCTTGATGAATCGCCAAGGGAAGTTTGCCGCACCACTGATCGGACCAAGCACGAAAGGCGCATCTATTTGCCAGAGGTACCCTGGTTCTCGAAAGCCGATCATGTTCAGATGATGAACAAGATCGAACTGTTGGGCTTCATGTAACCGCAAGGCTGCGGCATAGGCATCCCTCTGCCACTGGCGGTATGTGAAATAGTAAAACAGGTGCTTCCAGACTCTCTCACCAAATCGGCGGCGCGGCACACCAACCACGTGAACACGATTAACCAACTCTGGATAGTGTTCACTCAGGTACAGACGGATCACTTGGGCCGACTCATATTCTTCTGTGAGCAGCCAGACTTCGTAGCGAGCCGCTAGCCGGATAAACCAGTTCCAGCCTACACCCGGTTCTGAGCCACGCTCTGGAACGCAGGCATAAGCCGACAACAAGATACGCGCAGGGCGAGCTTGGACAGACTCACTCAAGGCCGGGATTCCCACCGCGCGGCCACTTCAGGAGGATGTATCAAGCCTTTGTCCGGACCTCTCCCTCGCCCTCGACATTCTCCACGCAGCGCCCGCACAGGTCCGGGTGTTCGGCATCACTACCCACGTCCTCCCGATGGTGCCAGCAACGCTCGCACTTGGGGTAGCCAGAGGCGGTGATCATGACCTTGAGGTCGTCGCGCTCGGTGTCGTTGGCGACGTCGCAGTCTGCCTCGCAAATCGGGTAGACGCGGGCGTAGGAGGTGATCAGCGCGAAGCGCAGTTCGTCGCCCAGCTTTTCAAGTGCGTCCTTCAGCTCGTCGCCGCAGTAGAGGTCGAGCTCGGCATCAAGCGAGGAGCCGATGACGCCGTCCTTGCGTGCGGCCTCCAGCAGCGGGCCGATGGCCTCGCGCGCGTCGGTGAGCCTCTGCCAGAAGTCACGGTCGAAGCCGTCGCTGCCGTCGAGTTCGAACAGGCCGTCGTACCAGGTCTCGGTGAACACGAACTCGCTGCGTTCGCCGGGCATGGCCTGCCAGATCTCGTCGGCGGTGAAGCTGAGGATGGGTGCGAGCCAGCGCACCATGGCCTCGGCGATATGGTACATGGCGGTCTGGCAGGAGCGGCGCGGGTTGCCGTCGGCCTTGCAGGTGTACTGGCGGTCCTTGATGACGTCGAGATAGAAGCCGCCCATGTCGTTGACGCAGAAGTTCTGCACCTTCTGCACGATGAGGTGGAAGTTGTAGTCCTGGTAGGCCTGGACGATCTCCTGCTGCAACTGGTGGGCACGGTCCACCGCCCAGCGGTCGAGCTTGACCATGTCATCGGGAGCGACCTGATGCTGCGCCGGGTCGAAGTCATACAGGGTGCTGAGCAGGAAGCGCGCGGTGTTGCGGATGCGCCGGTAGGCATCGGCGGTGCGCTTGAGGATCTCGTCGGAGACGGTCATCTCGGCACGATAGTCGGTGGATGCCACCCACAGGCGGATGATGTCCGCACCCAAGCTCTTCATCACCTTTTGCGGGCTGACCACGTTGCCCAGCGACTTGGACATCTTCTTGCCGTCCTTGTCGACGGTGAAGCCATGGGTCAGCACCTCTTTATAGGGTGCGCGGTCGTACATGCCGACACTGGTCAGCAGCGATGACTGGAACCAGCCACGGTGCTGGTCGGAGCCTTCCAGGTAGAGATCCGCGGGGCTGCCCAGCTCGGGTCGGGTCTCCAGCACGCAGGCATGGGTCACGCCCGAGTCAAACCACACGTCGAGGGTGTCGGACACTTTCTCGTAGTCATCCGCATCGGACTCCAGCAGGTCGGCCGGCTCCAGCTGGAACCAGGCCTCGATACCCGACTGTTCCACCCGCTTGGCCACCTCCTCGATGAGGAAGGGCGTGGCGGGGTGCAGCTCGCCGCTCTGCTTGTGGATGAACAGGGCAATGGGCACGCCCCAGGTGCGCTGGCGCGAGATGCACCAGTCCGGCCGACCTTCGACCATGCCGGTGATGCGCGCCTGACCCCACTCGGGGATCCAGTTGACCAGCGGGATCTCGCGCAGCGCGGCGAGCCGCAAGCCGTTCTTCTCCATGCTGATGAACCACTGCGGCGTGGCGCGGAAGATGATCGGGGTCTTGTGACGCCAGCAATGTGGGTAGCTGTGGCGCAGGCGTTCCTCGCGCATCAAGGCGCCGCGTGCCTTGAGCACCTCGATGACATGCTCGTTGGCCTTCATCACGTGTTCACCCTCGAACAACTCGGTACCGGGCAGGAATACGCCGTTGCCGCCCACCGGGTTGTCGATCTCCAGGTCGTAGCGACGGCCGACGACGTAATCGTCCAGGCCATGGCCGGGTGCGGTGTGCACCGCGCCGGTGCCGGCCTCGAGGGTGACGTGCTCGCCGAGGATGATGGGCACCTGGCGGTCGTAGAAGGGGTGTTGCAACAGCTGCCCTTCCAGCTTGCTGCCCTTGCCATAGGCGATGACGTGATATTTCTCGATGCCCCAGCGGTCGAGGGTGTCCTTCATCAGGTCCTCGGCGACAAGCAGACGCTCGCGCCCCTGGGGGCCGTCCTCCACCTGCACCACGGCGTATTCGAACTCGGGATTGAGCGCCACCGCACGGTTGGCGGGCAGGGTCCAGGGGGTGGTGGTCCAGATCACCACCGACAACGGCCCGTCGCCATGACCGTTGGGCACCGAGTGGCAGGCGGTCATCAGCGCCTCTTCGTCCAGCGCCTGGAACCGCACATCGATGGCGAAGGATTCCTTGTCCTTGTATTCCACCTCGGCCTCGGCCAGCGCCGAGCCGCAGTCGGTGCACCAGTGCACCGGCTTGTAGCCCTTCTGTACATGATCGTTGGCGATGATCTTGCCCAGCGAGCGGATGATGTCCGCCTCCTGGGTGTAGTTCATGGTCAGGTAGGGATTGTCCCAGTCACCAGTCACACCGAGGCGCTTGAAGTCGACGCGCTGCTTGTCCACCTGCTTGGCGGCGTAGTCGCGGCAGGCGGTACGGAACTGCGCGGCGCTGACCTTGTTGCCGGGCTTGCCGACCTTCTTCTCCACCTGCAGTTCGATGGGCAGGCCGTGGCAGTCCCAGCCCGGCACGTAGGGGGCATCGAAACCGTCCAGGGTGCGGCTCTTGACGATGATGTCCTTCAACACCTTGTTGACCGCGTGGCCGATGTGGATCTCGCCGTTGGCGTAGGGCGGGCCGTCGTGGAGGATGAAGGTCGGTCGGCCGGCGCAGGCCTCGCGGATCTTTTTGTAGAGCCCGCGCTCCTCCCAGCGCTTGAGCATGTCGGGCTCGCGATTGGCCAGGTTGGCCTTCATTGGAAAGCCGGTCTTGGGGAGGTTCAGGGTGTGCTTGTAGTCGCTCACGGGGGTCGCCTTGCTGTTCGCTGTTGTTAACCGGTGGGATCGATCAGCCTGCATCGCGGGCAGCCAGGTCGACACCAAGGGCCTCGCGGGCCTGCCGGGCGTCTGCCTGGATCTGCAGCTTCAGCTGATCGAATGAATCAAATTTTTTCTCGTCGCGGATGCGCGCGACAAAGGTCACCTGCACATGTTCACCATAGACCTGTCGGTCGAAATCAAACAGGTGCACCTCAAGCAGATAACGGGTGTCGCCGCTGACGGTGGGGCGGGTGCCGATATTGGCGACACCGGGCAGCGCCTGCTCCGCCAGCCCGCCGACCCGCACCGCGAATACCCCGCGCAGCGGGCTGACCCGGCGGTGCAGGTCAATGTTCATGGTGGGGAAGCCGATGGTGCGACCCCGCTTGTCGCCATGCGCCACCCGGCCACAGATGGCATAGGGCCGGCCCAGGTAGGACTCGGCGATGGCCAGCTCACCGGCGGCCAGCGCCTGGCGGATCGCCGTGCTGCTGATACGGCAGTCGTCGTGGCAGACGCTGTCGAGATTCTCCACGCCGAAGCCGTGTTCGCGGCCAGCGGCGCACAGCAGGGCAAAATCGCCGCGGCGGTCGTGGCCGAAGCGGAAGTCGTCGCCCACATAGAGATGGCGCACGTCGAGGCCATCGATCAGCACGTGCTGGATGAAGTTATCTGCCGACATGGCCGCCAGCGCCGGATTGAATTCCAGCAACAGCACCCGGTCGATGCCGCAGGCCTCGATCGCCTGCAGTTTCTCGCGCAGACGGGTGAGGCGCGCCGGCGCCTGCCCGGGGCGGAAGAACTCCATCGGTTGCGGCTCGAAGGTGATGACGGTCGACGGCAGACCGAGGGATTCGGCACGGCGGCGCAGCTCGGCGAACACCGCCTGATGGCCCCGGTGCACGCCATCGAAATTGCCGATGGTGGCCACACAGCCGCGATGGGCTGGACGCAGATTGTGCTGACCACGGATGAGTTTCATAGCTGCCGCCTTGCAATGTAACAGCTGATTATAGGGAATGACGGGTCGGGACAGTAGCCGGCAACAACCGCCGCCTGATTCTGCACAGCGGGGCTGCCATATCCCCTTGCAAAGCACCACAACCTGCGATGCACCCGAGCGGACTTGCCGGCCGGGCACGCCTTGTCTGAAGAATCCCCCCGCCATCGAGACGACAGCCCCTGACCGGGGCCGGGCAGATGGCGGCCTACGATCCCTTCGTCTCGCCGCGACTGCCCACGAAGCCGGCAAACAGCAACAGCACCACCCCGCAGGTGATGGCGCTGTCGGCCAGGTTGAAGGCAGGCCAATGGGCCTGTCCCCAGTGGAAGTCGAGAAAATCCACCACCTTCCCGAGACGGATGCGATCGATGACATTGCCCAGCGCACCGCCGATCACCAGCGACAGCGCCCAGGCCTCGAGACGTTCGCGCGCCGGCAGTCTCGCCAGCCAGACCACCAGCACCGCGGACACAAGCAGTGCCAGGCCGATGAACAACCAGCGCTGCCAGCCCCCGGCATCATGCAGGAAGCTGAAGGCCGCCCCCTCGTTGAACACCAGGGTGAGATTGAACACCGGCAGGACCTCCACCCGCTCGTAGGTCGAGAAGACACTCAACACCCAAAGCTTGCTCAACTGATCAAGCACGATCACCAGTAATGAAACCCACAGGAAACGCAGCATCTGTTACCTCAATCCGACGTGCCGGCACGTGCACCGATAAAATCTCTGGGGCGACCCCCACTGAGCAGCAGGGTACCGAAATAGATCACGACACCCAGTGCGATCCAGCCCATCAGCCAGCCCGCCCGCTGCCAGGTCGTGGCTGACAGCCAGAATGCCAGGTCCTGCACCACGTAGAACAAGCCCCCTGCCATGGCGAGACAGGCCAGCCCGGTGCGCAGCCACACCGCGCGCCAGCCGGC
>JANTHH010000109.1 GCA_024762485.1 Chromatiales bacterium | reverse complement strand
CGTCTCGCCCAACTGCTTGCCCGGCCCGAGGGACTGAGCGCGCTGACGCCTGCCGACTGGGACCGGCTCGTCCGCCATGGGCGGGTCTCAGGCCTGCTGGGGCGGCTGCGCGCCGCAACCGCGGACACCGGACTGCTGGAGACGCTGCCGCCAAACATCCGCAACCATCTCGACAGCGCCTGGCTGCTGGCCGAGCGCCAAGCCGAGGCCGCCCGCTGGGAGATCGAGCGCATCCACGGCATCCTCTACCCACGCGGCATCCCCGTGGTCCTGCTCAAGGGTGCCGCCTACGTGATGACCGACAGCCCCGTGGCGCGTGGGCGCACCTTCAACGACATCGATATCCTGGTCCCTGCCAAGGCCGTCCCGGAAGTGGAGAAGGCGCTCGCCAACGATGGCTGGGAGCACAAGCACGTACTGCCCCACGACCGGCGTTACTACGAGGAGTGGATGCACGAGATCCCCCCCATGCGTCACCGCAAGCGCAAGACAACGCTGGACATCCACCACGCCATCACGCCACCGATCGGGCGCTATCCGGTGGACTCGCAGGCGCTGTTCGATCGCGCCGTGCCGCTGCCCGGCTGGGACGATCTCTACACCCTGTGCGCCGAAGACCAGTTCCTGCACGCAGCGGCTCACCTGTTCCTCGAGGCAGAGTTCGACATGGCCTACCGGGACATGATCGACCTGCGCCTGCAATACACGCAGAACAGCGACCCCGGCGCCTTCACCGGGCGACTGGAAACCCGGGCAGAGGAACTGCGGCTTACCGTGCCGCTGCAACTGGCCTGCCACGCGCTGGACAGCCACTTTGCTGTCCGCATTCCGCTGGAGGCCCGGCGCGGCCTCACCGACACCCTGTTCGACCAGATACTAGTACCGCCTCATCCCGACTTCCAGGACTGGCGCCACCACCTCGCCGCCCGACTGCTCTACCTGCGCGGACACCATCTGAAGCTGCCGGCGAAGCTGCTGATCCCACATCTCTTCTACAAGGCCTTCCTCGCCAAGCGCCACGAGGAGCAGGACCGGAAACAGCGGGAGAAAAATCTCGCACAGCTTCGCCGGATGATCGTGAGGAAGCCCTAGTAAACCCCTGCAAAACTCGGCGGCGGTACAGCAAAACGAAAACCAGACGAAAAACGATGACAGACCGCGGGTTCGCTACCTGAATTTCTTTCACTCCCCGAAAAGGTGGAGAGGCACACCAGGCAGTGTGATGCTAGGGCGTCGTGGCATGATCAATCATCCTTGATTGGAACAAGGCTTAGGTTGTCAGAAAAACCGTGGTCTGCCCCTTATTGTTCCCCGGCATCCGTCACGCAGCTATCGGCCTGCAATGGCCCGAACAGCGGGGATATCCAGTTGCGCGTGGTGAGGATCAATCTGGCTGAGCAGGCCCTCACGCTTCAACTCGGCCGTCACCCGGCTGGCTGTCTCGGTGGTGATCCCCAGCATGGCACCCATGTCCTCACGCGAGGGAATATACACAGGCTTACCCCTGGAAAATTCATGCAGTCTCAGCAGCAAGCGGGCAACACGTTGAGGGGCGGTCCCTGTCGAAAGCTCGGTAAGCCAGGAATCCGCCTCGGTCAGTGCCCGCTGCCAGCGACTCATCAACTGCCTGTGCAGCCGGGGCGTGTCGTCACTCAGTCGCTGCACCACGGACAACGGGATACGGCAGGTCAGCACCGGCTCAAGCGCAATCGCCGTGTGTTGGTAGGGTTGGCCCAGCAACAGTTCGAGCCCTGCCAGATCACCCTGCTTCAGAATCCTGACGATGCGCTGCTTGCCATCCGGCAGATACTGCACCAGCTTCACCAAGCCTTCGCGGATAGTGAATACATGCTGTGGCGCATCACCTTCATGATAAAGCGTCTCCGCTATTGCAAAGCGCTTCTCCTCGATCGGCTTGTGGATAAGGACAAAGTCCTCCTGCCGCAGATCCGAGAACAGCACCAGATCACGGATTCCGCAGTGTTCACATTGGGGGGGGCCGGCCCAGGCGGCTTGTATCTGCGCATTCAGCATGGAGCTCTCATCCTGTGTATTCGCAGGCCTTGCCGACATCGACAAAAGCCAGGCTCCATGATCCTTCAGGGTGGCGGCAAATTAAACCCACAGAAAACAGTGCGGAGGTGTCTATGCAGGACAAACGGTGACAGTCCTAGGTTACGCGGGCTGCACCTCTCCGACTTCCCGACTGATATAAGCCGCCCTACAAACCGGTTGAACCAAGTAGGGCCCGGGAAAGCCGGCAACGACTACTTCCCGGCTTCGCAGGTTCAAGCCGGGCCCCTACTGCATCGAGAGAAAAGTAACGCACAAGATGTCGTTTGCCGCCGGCTTTGTTGCAACGCCGATGTGATTCTGTTGTAAATACTTTCTAATTATCTGGTTGGAGTCACCCAACGTGGGTGGCACATTTTGTTTCGAGGTAGACGATGCTCAAGGAATTCATCAAAGGCGTGGAGGTCTGGGTGCCGGGAGAGACCGGCCTAGAACTAGCACTGGGTTCGGCCCACTACGGCTCGCTGAAGGCGTTCGAACGGGCGAGCGCTGACCTGCGCTTTGGTTTTGACGAGGGCCTGCCCGGCAAGACCTGGGCGCAGGGGCGCCCCATCGTGCTCACGGATCTGCACAACAGCTTCTTCCTGCGCGGGGAAGCGGCACGGGAAGACAATGTCGTCTGCGCGATTTCATTTCCGCTGTTCTGCGGTGACTACCTGCTGGCTGTGGTGGTGCTTTTCTGCGTGGGCGACGCGGAGGTCAGCGGTGCCGTGGAGGTGTGGGAGAACCCGAGCCACAGCGACAATGAACTGCGGCTCTTCGATGGTTATTACGGCGAACTGGAGAAATTCGAATGGGTCTCCCGGCGTCTCACCATCATGCGCGGCCGCGGCCTGCCGGGCACGGCCTGGGCCGAAAGCCGGCCGGTGATCATCCCGGACATCGGCAACTCCAATTCCTTCCTGCGCTCCAGCCATGCGGCCGATGCCGGCATCAGCACAGGCTTTGCCATTCCCTTCTTCCGGGACGAGCAGACGGTGCAGGTACTCGCCTTCCTCTCCGTCAAGGGCACGCCCATCGCCCGGCGCTTCGAGGTCTGGCTGCCCGATGCCGAGGGGCAGCACCTGCACTTCGACAGTGGCCACTGCTATCTCGATACCGACCTGGCGGCGAAATACGCCGACCAGGCCATCGCCCGCGGGCAAGGTCCCCTCGGCGCCGCCTGGCTGACCGGCCGTCCGCAGGTGTCCGCCCTGGCGCCGGACGAGGGCGAGGCCTTGATCGCGCTCCCGGTCAACCGCGGCGGCCGGCTGGCCTCGGTGGTCGTCCTGGCGCTTTGAGTCCGGCCGGGCGGTCATAGCTATACGGCTATGACCGCTCCATTGTCTGGTGCCGTACCCTGTCCAGAGAGGGGACAGGATGATTCTCGTCTGCAAAGCAGCGGGCTTGGCGATGGTTGTCGCGTAAACCCGGGGACATTGCGTCATAATCACCAAAACCCCGGTATGCGCCCCCTGCTCTGCCTGCGGCAGTGCAAATCCCATCCAGACAGGATTGTCTGTGCCAGGTCCTGTCAGGTCTCCTGATAGATCTCACTGCCCTTGAGAAAAACCGTGGTCTGTCCCTTAATATTCCTTAATATTTCAGCCCTTTCTCCCGGCAGTAGGCAGACAGCTCGGCTTTATTCATGGCCGCTGTCTCCTGCACGGCTGAAAACTTATCCGAAGCGCACCAGCCGGACGGACTGCTATCTCCATCAGGCATCAGGCGACCTTCGGCGCGTGCCGCCTTGCGCCAGTTGTACAGCGTCGCTTCAGAGATGCCTTCTTCTTTGGCAATCTGTGGAATGGTCTTGTTGCTTGGCGGAAGCATTTTTCTTCAGAACTGCTTCCTTCCGCTCTTTGGGATAGCCCACGATGTCCTCTCTTCGCTCCCTCTCGGATGGATATTAGAGACCCGCCGAAGCGGGGCGACAACTATCCTGACTGAGTGGGAACCCTGCAAACCTGCTGCTCAGGGGCTGCAGATCGGGGTCAAATCACCTTGTAGATCTTCATCCTCTGGTCCAGACGCTAGAGCCCGTACTGAAATGACTATCTGTTTCTATAGCCACCGCTGGACGACCTTAGGTCCGAATAGGCCTCAACCTCCGGTGCACCGAACAACTCCTTGAAACCGGCCCAGGTGGCGTAGCCGAGCAAGGGGAACAACACCACAAAGCCGAGGAAGAAAGTCAGCATCCCGGTCAGGGTAAGCAGGGTCACCAGGCCCGCCCAGACCAGCATGGGCCCGGGTTGCTCGATCACCGCCTTGACGCTGCTGGCGAGCGCAGTCGCGAAATCCACCTTGCCATCGATGACCATGGGCAAGGACCAGGCGGTCAGCAGGAACATCCCTGCGGCAAACAGGGCGCCGACACCAAACAAAGTGGCGATGAATCCCAGGCCCTCGGCGGAACTCAGCACCGACAGGACTGCCGACGGCGAAGCCACGCTGCCCACATAGAGGGCGACGGCCAGGGTGGACACCCGTATCCAGGCCACCATGATCAGACCCAGCAGGACACTGAACAGGCCGACCATGGTTCGCTGCTCACCCATCACCTGCCAGCAGCGGCGCAGACTGGGTTTGTTGCCCTGGTCCCACTGCTGGGCGATGCGGTACAGCCCCATGGCGAAGAAGGGGCCAACCAGCAAGAAGCCGGTCCAGAAGGTGAAGATGAACTGAGGCTTACTTAGGCCCAGCCAGGTGATGCCGGCACCGATCAAGGCAAACACCAAGCCATAAACAAAGGAGGCCAGCGGCATCGCCCGCCAGTAGCGCCAGCCCTCCCGCAGCCAGCGCAAAGGCGCATCGCGACTGAGAGGTTTACGCGCCGGCAACTGCAGGGGTTGATAGTCGATCTTGGGTACTTGCTGCGTGGTGGCCATGGTCGTATCTCCGCAATTGCCCATTGGGCCGTATGCCTATAAAAAATGTAGCCGCGCAGGCACATAAGGCAACGCCACGAATGACAGGGAAATAGCCGCCAACCCTGCTCCCTGAACAAAAAAGCCCGCTCATGCGGGCTTTTTTTCATCCTGGCTTAACGAGATTCAGACCTCCTTGTAGATCTCCGCCCCCTGCTCCAGGAACTCGGCCGCCTTCTGCGCCATACCGTCTTCCACGCTCACATCTACGCCTTTGAAGGCCTTCTGCTTGGCAGCGTAGTCACGCACGTCCTGGGTGATCTTCATGGAGCAGAAGTGCGGGCCGCACATGGAGCAGAAGTGTGCCACCTTGTGGGCCTGTTTGGGCATGGTCTCGTCGTGCATCTCGCGCGCCTTCTCCGGGTCCAGGCCCAGGTTGAACTGGTCCTCCCAGCGGAACTCGAAGCGCGCCTTGGACAGCGCATTGTCGCGCAGCTGGGCACCGGGCAGGCCCTTGGCGAGATCGGCGGCGTGGGCGGCGAGCTTGTAGGTGATGATGCCCTCGCGTACGTCGGCCTTGTTGGGCAGGCCCAGGTGTTCCTTGGGCGTGACGTAGCAGAGCATGGCGCAGCCGTACCAGCCGATCTGGGCGGCGCCGATACCGGAGGTGATGTGGTCGTAGCCGGGGGCGATGTCGGTGGTCAGCGGGCCCAGGGTATAGAAAGGCGCCTCGTGGCAGTCGGCCAGCTCCTTGTCCATGTTCTCCTTGATCATCTGCATGGGCACGTGGCCGGGGCCCTCGATCATCACCTGCACGTCGTGCGCCCAGGCGATCCGGGTCAGCTCGCCCAGGGTCTCCAGCTCGCCGAACTGGGCGGCGTCGTTGGCGTCGGCGATGCAGCCGGGGCGCAGACCGTCACCGAGGGAGAAGGACACGTCGTAGGCCTTCATGATCTCGCAGATGTCCTCGAAGTGGGTGTAGAGGAAGTTTTCCTGATGGTGGGCCAGGCACCACTTGGCCATGATGGAGCCACCGCGCGAGACGATGCCGGTGACCCGCTCGGCGGTCAGCGGCACGTAACGCAGCAGCACACCGGCGTGGATGGTGAAGTAGTCCACACCCTGCTCGGCCTGCTCGATCAGGGTGTCGCGGAAGATCTCCCAGGTCAGGTCCTCGGACTTGCCGTCGACCTTTTCCAGCGCCTGATAGATGGGCACGGTGCCGATGGGCATGGGCGCATTGCGCAGGATCCACTCGCGGGTCTCGTGGATGTTCTTGCCGGTGGACAGGTCCATCAGAGTGTCGCCGCCCCAGCGGGCGGACCAGACCATCTTCTCGACCTCTTCCTCGATGGAGGAGGACACGGCGGAGTTGCCGATGTTGGTGTTGATCTTCACCCGGAAGTTGCGACCGATGATCATCGGCTCCAGTTCCGGATGATTGATGTTGGCGGGGATGATGGCACGGCCCGCGGCGATCTCGTCACGCACGAACTCGGGGGTGACCTGCTCGGGCAGGTTGGCGCCGAAGTGCTCGCCCGGATGCTGCTTCAGCAGCTTGGCGTAACGCGGGTCCTGGCGCAGTTCGTCGAGCCGCTCGTTCTCGCGGATGGCGACGAACTCCATCTCCGGGGTGATGATGCCCTGCTTCGCATAGTGCATCTGGGAGACATTGGCACCGGGCTTGGCGCGACGCGGGGTGCGGATGTGCTCGAAGCGCAGGTGGGCCAGCTCCGGATCGCTCTGGCGCGCGCGGCCGTAGTCCGAGGTCGGGCCGGACAGCAGTTCGGTGTCGCCGCGCTCCTCGATCCACGCTGTGCGCACGTCGCCCAGCCCCTTGAGCAGATCGATCTCCGCCTCGGGGTCGGTGTAAGGGCCGGAGGTGTCATAGACGTAGATGGGTGGATTCTGTTCCACGCCCCCGTTGATCTGGGTATCGGTCTGTTCGATCTCGCGCATGGGCACCCGGATGTCGGGCCGCGAGCCCTCGACATAGATTTTTTTCGACATGGCGAAGGGCCGGGTGACCTCTTCGGACAGGGCCGAGGTCTTGTTGACGAAATCTTCGGGGATGGCGCTCATGATGGTATCTCCGGGGCGCGGGTCGGAGACAGAAGACGCTTCTGACTCAGCTTCCCTACGCCAGTGTTAACTGGATCAGGTTCCAAGGGTTCGTCTCAGCCCGCCTTGTGGAAAGGAACGGGGCGCCCCCAGCTGTTTGATACGGTGGTCGTGCTGACAGATTCAACAGTGAAAATCCGCCACCGGCCCACTTCCGGATTTCACCGGACCTGTTTTTCGGACGGGTCTTCCGCAAGGAAAAGGGGAACCAGGGCTGGATGAGCAACCGTACCAATCGGAGAAGGAACAGTAGCCAATAGGCCGGTCGATATCAAGAAACCAGCTCGACGTTGCTGGACGGTGGCCGCAGGCGGGGCCACAGCGTGCCCAGGGGTTCTGGCCGGCCGAACAGCCAGCCCTGGAAATAGTCGCAACCTTTCTGCTTGAGGAATCCGAGCACGGCTTCGTCCTCCACCCCCTCGGCAACGGTCTCGATACCCATCAGATGGGCCAGGCTGATGATGGTCTCGGCCAGCAGCGCATCGTTGGGGTCGGTGAGGATGTCGCGGACGAAGGAGCGGTCGATCTTCAAGGTGTCCACCGGCAGCCGTTTGAGGTAGGCCAGCGAGGAATAACCGGTGCCGAAATCGTCGATGGAGAAGGTCACACCCAGCGCACGTACCGCCTCCATCTGCGGGATGACCTCCTCCACGTGGTCCATGGCCGTACCCTCGGTGATCTCCAGCCGCAGGCAGCGGGGCGCGATGCCTGCCTGTCGCAACACCCGCTCCAGCCGGTCGCGCAGGTCCGTGCGGTGGAATTCCTTTGGACTGATATTGACCGACACCAGCGGGAAACCGTCCTCGCCGAAGGCATCCTGCATGCTGCGGATATCCTGGCAGACCTGGCCGAGCAGCCAGTCATGCAGTTCGAACATCAACCCCGACTCCTCCGCCACGGCAATGAAATCCTGCGGCATCACCAGACCATGGCCCGGCCGGTTCCAGCGCACCAGCGCCTCCAGGCCATGCAGGCCGCCCTCGCCATCCACCTGCGGCTGGTAGTGGATCACCAACTGGTTCTCACGCATGGCATCACGCAGTTCGCGCATCAGCCGCACCCGCTGGGTCGCCGCCTCCTGCATGCTCGGCAGGAAGAACTGCACCCGGTTGCGCCCCTGCTCCTTGGCCTTGTACATGGCCGCATCCGCATGCTTGAGCACATCCTCGGGGGTCTCTCCATCATCCGGAAACACCGCAATGCCGATGCTGGTGCTGATGTGCAGCTCGTGACCCTGGATCAGGTAGGGCGCCACCAGCAGGCGCCGGATGTCGTTGGCCAGGGTCTCGGCAGTACGCTGGGCCGCCTCCTCACCCCGGCTCAGATCGGTCTGCAGCACGACGAATTCGTCGCCACCGAGGCGGGCTGCCACGTCCTCGCCACGCAGTCGGCCCTGCAGCCGGCGCGCCACCTCGATCAACAGCAGGTCGCCCACCTGGTGACCCAGCGAATCGTTGATGGTCTTGAAGTTGTCCAGATCGAGAAAATGCACCGCCAGACGGCGCCGGTAGCGGCGGGCACGGGAAAATTCCTGCTGCAGCCGGTCCTGCAACAGGCGGCGGTTCGGCAGCTTGGTGAGCTCGTCGTAATGGGCCTGCTCCAGCACCCGCGCATCGCTCAGTTCCTTCTGGTATCGCGATGCGAATGCGCTGCCCACCAGCCGGTTGGTCCGCCGCGACACCATCACCAGCATCACCGTATAGATCGCGACGAGAATGCCGAGCAGGGTGAAGACCGGGTCGAATTCCAGCAGCAGCCGCACGATCAACGGCGGCAGCGACAGGCCGAGAAAGGACAGTGCCGCCGGCATCAGCGGCGCCAGGGTGTTGGCGGCGCCCGCCGTCATCCCGGTGAGGATGATGACGATCGCCGCCTGCTGCAGCAGACCATCTGCCGGCCACAGCAGCACCGGCACCAAGCCCCACAGCAGCCCCGAAGCCGCGGCCCCCAGGATCGCCAGGCGTCCCCAGTAACGACTGGCATCCGCCGGGTCAAGCGCCCGCAGATAACGGCGATAGGTGAGCCAGCGCACAGCCACCAGCAGCCACATCGCGAGGTACCAGACACTGAGCACAAGCGGCGAAACCGGTTGTCCCTGCACCACCAGCAACAATGCCGTGGCACTCATCAGATTGGCGAACAGGCCGAGCCCGCTGGCCTCGTAGACCGCCTGCACCTGTTCGGCGCGCAGGCGTATCAGGTCAAGGCCGGGGACATGGCGACCGGGCCCACCTGCCGGGTGTCGGCGGGGCTCGTCGGGCGGTGGTTTTTTATAAGTAGGCTTCATGGCCCCAATGCTTTTTTTAGGCCTGGAATGCTTGCCCACGGCATGGCGCCGACATAGGCTAGTGACCG
>JANTHH010000108.1 GCA_024762485.1 Chromatiales bacterium | reverse complement strand
TGCGGATATGCGCCAGCTCGGCGACCTGCTCGATCTCCTCGCGGCTGGCGTCCGGGCGGCCGTAGGCGATGTTGTAGTAGATGGTGTCGTTGAACAGCACCGTGTCCTGGGGGACGATGCCGATGGCCCGACGCAGGCTGTGCTGGGTGACCTCGCGGACATCCTGATCGTCGATGAGGATGCGCCCGCCGGTGACATCGTAGAAACGGTAGAGCAGCCGCGACAGGGTCGACTTGCCGGCCCCGCTGTGGCCCACCACCGCCACCGTGTGCCCCGCCGGCACCGCGAAGTCGACATCGAACAGGATCTGCCGTTCGGGTTGATAGGCGAAGTCCACATGATCGAAGCGAATGGCGCCGGGACCGGGCCGCAGATCATGGGCGTCCGGCGCATCGGTGACCTCGGGCTGGCGCTCCAGCAGCTTGAAGATCAGGTCCATGTCCGCCAGCGAATACTTGATCTGGCGGTAGACGATGCCGAGAAAGCCCAGCGGGATGAACAGCTGCAGCATGAAGGCGTTGACCAGCACCATGTCGCCCATGCTCATGCTGCCCTGGGCCACGCCATTGGCGGCGAGAAACATCACCAGGGTGACGCCCAGCGCGATGATCGCCCCCTGACCGAAATTGAGCATGGACATGGAGGTCTGGCTCTTCACCGCCCATTCCTCCCACTCCGCCAGGGTGTTGTCGAAGCGTTGCAGCTCCAGTTGCTCGTTGCCGAAATATTTCACCGTCTCGTAGTTGATCAGGCTGTCGAAGGCCTGGTTGTTGGCCTTGGAATCCAGCTGGTTCATGTGGTGACGGAAGTCCATGCGCCACTCGGTGATGGCGAAGGTGAATCCCATGTAGACCAGCACCGTGCCAAAAGTGGCGACAGTGAAAACCGGGTCGTACTGGGTCAGCAGCACACCGGCCACCAGCGAGAATTCGACGATCACCGGCAGGATCGAGAAGGCCATGTAGTTGAGGATGGTGCTGACCGAACGGGTGCCGCGCTCCAGGTCACGGCTGATGGCCCCGGTCTGGCGCTCGAGATGGAAACGCAGCGACAGCTCGTGCAGGTGGTTCAGCACGCGGGTCGACAGCCGCCGCATGGCGCGATAGCGCACCTTGGCGAACACCACGTCGCGCAGTTCGTTGAACAGGCTGGCGCCGAGCTTGAAGGCACCGTAGGCCAGCAGCAGGCTGACCGGCAGTGCGACCGCCTGCATGGCCGGATCGGCCTTCTCGAAATAGTCGATGATCTCCTTCAGCACCACCGGCACGCCGACATTGGCCGACTTGGACAGCACCAGGCAGGCCAGCGCGAACAGCGCGCGGCCGCGGAACTCCCACAGGAAAGGCAGCATGCTGCGCAGGTTATGCCAATCCCTGCGATTCTTGTGGACTTGGGGCGAATCGCCCTGCATATGCATCATGGTAGAATTTTCGGCTTGAAAATCAGGCTGTTCCGGCCAACCATGGCGGAACCATCAGACGCCCCATTCTAGCAGGCCAGCGAACATGTCAGACCCATTGAGTAGTTGCAGTAATTCCGAGCCCTTTGCACTGCAGGTTCTGGGCGACAGCATGGAGCCGCTGTTCCCCGACCAGTGCATCGTCATCATCGAGCCCTGGGACCACCCCGCCGAGCACGGCATGTACATCATGGCGCTGGTGGAGGACACCCGCTGGTTCCGCCAGTACCTCAACGACGAGCACGGCGAGCGGCTGGTGGCACTGAACAACATCTACCCAGACATCCCGCTCAAGGGCCTGGATTGGAAAATGGAGGGCCTGATCGTGCAGCGCACCATCAAGCTCGACCCCGACAGGCACGATGGCAAGCGGCGCGACGTGAAGAAATTCAAATACACCTGACCCCCCATCAAGCGCATGCAATCATCACCCCCCCTGTTGATCCTGGTGCTGCTGTTCGCAGCACTGGGCGGATGCAACGGCGGGGAGCCATCAGCCGATGGCAGCAAGGCCAGACGCCACAGCCCCGATCACCTGGTCGAACTTTTCACTGTCACCCTTGAGCCGATACGTGGCCAGCACGAAAGCACCGGCGATCTGCGCTATCGCCGCCAGGTGCGCATCCACACCCAGGAAGAGGGCCGCATCGAGCAGCTGCCCTGGTACGAGGGCGACCGGGTTGAAAAAGGTGATCTTCTGGTACGCCTGGCCAGCGACCTGATCCAGGCCGAACTGGACAAGGCCCGCGCCACCACCCGCCAGGCCCGGCTCGATCTGCAACGCAATCGGGAACTGGTGGACACCCACGCCATCTCCGAGGTCGAACTCGCACGCAGCCGTACCGCACTCGAGGTGGCAGAGGCTGAAGAGCAACTGCTCGCCACCCGCCTCAGGCGCACCACCATCAGCGCCCCCTTCGAGGCCATCGTCACCGAACGCCTCGCCGAGCCCGGTGACGTGGTGGCCCGTTACGCCCATCTGCTGACCCTGGCGGACCCCGGCTCGCTGATGACCGAGGCGCGGGTCTCCGAGCTGCTTCTGCCCCAGCTGCGTGTCGGCGACCCGGTGGCGGTACGTATCGATGCGCTGGGTACCAAGCCGCACCCCGGTCGCATCCTGCGCATCCACCCCGAGATCGATCCGGCCACCCGCCGCGGCATCGTCGAGGTGACACTGGAACCACTGCCCGACGGCGCCCGGGCCGGCCAATTCGCCCGCCTGCACCTGGAGGGGAGGCCGGTGTCACGCCTGCTGATCCCCTTCAACGCACTGCGACGCGACCGGGAAGGCGAGTTCGTCTTCGTCGCGCAGGATGGCAAGGCGGTGCGGGTGGCGGTGCGCAGCGGCCAGCGCTTTGCCGACCGCATCGAGATCAGTGATGGTCTGACACCCGGCCAGCGGGTCATCTACCGCGGCTTCATCGGCCTGAAGGACGGCAAGCCGGTGAAAGCGGTTCACGCCGACAACCGGCCGTGAGTCACAAGACGGCGGTTTAATGCCACTGTCACTTCCACTACGCATTTCCTTAACCTG
The DNA here is from genome assembly GCA_024762485.1 of Chromatiales bacterium. GTDB lineage: Bacteria > Pseudomonadota > Gammaproteobacteria > Chromatiales > Chromatiaceae > JANTHH01. The sequence continues at coordinate 6,476 of JANTHH010000108.1, read as the reverse complement.
AACGGACTAAGTTGTTCCCGCCCTGCCCATACCCGGGCACGCGTCATGCAAACGCACTCCGTCTCTCGTATCAAACAAAGGGGAATCCAGATGTTGAAGAAAAACCTGCTGAGCATCGCCGTGGCCGCGCCGCTGGCCGGCGCCCTGCTGCTGCCCACCAGCGCCTTGGCACTCGACACCGGCGAGCTGTTCGACAAGTACATCGCCAGCAAGAGCCGCGTGCTGTTCGGCTTCAGCAAGCCGCTGGCCGAATCCGCCGACTCCAGTGTGCCCCGCGCCACCGACCTGACCCCGGCCACCCTGCCGCAGAACAGCGTCACCAGCTTCGGCGGTGACGCCAGCGCCCAGATCGAGCTCGCCAAGGGCCTGAAGGCCACCTACCTCACCCGCATCGCCGCCGACTGGACCGACATGATGACCTTCTGGGACGAGAACGGCGACGGCCAGGAGGACTACATCATCTCCTGCGTCGAGCACCGCGTGCCCACCGCCGATATCGACGGCACCGGCACCCTGGCGCCCTCGGTGCAGCGCATCAACCTGGGCAACGGCGCGGTCGACACCATCCTGCGCGGCATGAAGGCCTGTGACGGCATCCGCACCACCCCCTGGGGCACCGTGCTGGTCACCGAGGAGACCAGCGACGGCCAGGCCTACGAGATCATCGACCCCATCCATACCGACGAGGTGGTGCTGATCGACCGCGCCGCCGGCACCCTGACCGGCGCCGATGCCGGCAACGTCGCCAAGCGCCCCGCCCTGCCGATGATGTCCTGGGAAGGCCTGACCGTGACCGCCGAGGGTGTGGTCATCGCCGGTGACGAACTGCGCCCGGGCGACTGGGACAAGGCCGGTGACGGTGGCGACGACCCCGACGTGGACGGCGGCGCCATCTTCAAGTTCATCCCCGACGCCCCGCACAGCGGCGGCCCGCTCAGCGACCTCGACTACTCGCCGCTGGTCGCCGGCAGTGTCTACGCCATGCGCGTGAGCTGCCGCGAGGGTTCGAGCAGCAGCTTCAACGTCAACTACGGCCAGGGCTGCGAGGTCGGCAACGCCGCCTGGATCCCGGTCGATGCCGCCACCGCCCGCGCCGACGCCGACAGCAACGGCGCCACCGGCTACTACCGCCCGGAAGACCTGCACGCCGACCCGACCTACGACGGCGAGGGTGTGCGCTTCTGCTGGGCCAACACCGGCCGCGAGAAGGCACAGAACTACGGCGAGGTGCTCTGCGGCATCGACCGCCTGCCGCTGGCCACCTCCGGCCCCGAGGGCGACCTGGCCTCGGTGGTGGTCAACCGCTTCGTCGAGGGTGACAGCGAGCTGAACTCGGTGGACAACCTGGCCTTCCAGCCCGGCACCGGCATCCTCTACATCATCGAGGACCACGACTTCGGTGACGTCTGGGCCTGCCTGCCCGACGGCGGCGACCGCGACATCAAGTCCGACGGCTGCGTGCGCGTACTGTCGGTGGCCAGTGACGGCGACAACTCCGAGCCCACCGGCTTCATCTTCTCGCCCGACGGCAGCAAGGCCTATGTCGCCATCCAGCACAGCGGCATCAACAACGCCGGGGCCCGCGACGTCAACGGCGACGGCCGCAACGACACCGGTGCCTGCGACAGCGACATCAACAACGACGGCATCGACGATTGCCAGTACGACCACTGGGACACCGACGACGTGATCGTCATCAGCGGCTTCAAGCCGGTGAAGGCCCGCAAATAAGACCATCCTGCAGCACCCCTTCAAGGCCGCCTCCGGGCGGCCTTTTTCGTGCCCGCCGGCCGGGCAGAAAAATTCCCTTCCTGACAGCGGGCTGACCTGGAGAGGCAATGCCGGTAACCTTCGGCGCCTGAGCCCCTGTTGTTACCGTCACATGAAGCGACCCCTGCGCCTGCTGTCGATCCTCCTGCTGCTCGCCTCTCCCCTGGCCACGGCCGGCACGGTCAAGGTTGCGGTGGCGGCCAACTTCATCAAACCGATGCGCGCCATCGCCGCCGCCTTCGAGCGCGACAACGGCCACCGCGTGCAACTCGCCGCCGGCTCATCCGGCAAGCTGTACGCGCAGATCCGTCACGGTGCACCCTTCGACCTCTTCCTCTCCGCCGATGCCGACAAGCCCGCCCGCCTCGCGTCGGAGGGCCTGGCCGTGCCCGGCAGCCGCTTCACCTATGCCCTGGGTGCGCTGGTGCTGTGGTCCGCCGACCCCGGGCTGGTCGACGACGCCGGGACAGTGCTGCGGCAGGGCCGCTTCGAGCACCTGGCGCTGGCCAACCCGAAGCTGGCGCCCTACGGCGCCGCGGCCCGGGCCACCCTGCAACGACTCGGCCTGTGGGAGGCACTGAAACCACGGATGGTGTTCGGCGAGAACATCGCCCAGACCTACCAGTTCGTGCACAGCGGCAATGCACAGCTCGGCTTCGTCGCCCGCGCCCAGGTGATGGCCGATGGCCGACTGTCGGCGGGCTCGGCCTGGCCGGTGCCGCAGACCATGCACCCGCCGATCCGCCAGGACGCGGTGCTGCTCGACCGCGGCCGGGACAATCCCGCTGCCACTGCCCTGCTCGCCTACCTGCGCAGCGCCCCGGTCCGGGCGTTGATCCGCAGCCATGGCTACGCACTGCCGGCAGAGGACGCAGCAGCGTGAGCGAGGCCAACCTCACCGCCCTGCTGCTGTCGCTGAAGCTGGCCAGCGTCGTCACCCTGTTGCTGCTGCTGGTGGGCACGCCCATCGCCTGGTGGCTGGCGCGCACCCGCTCGCGCTGGAAGGCGCCGGTGGGCGCGGTGGTGGCCCTGCCCATCGTGCTGCCGCCCTCGGTGCTGGGCTTCTACCTGCTGGTGGCGATGGGCCCCGAGGGGCCGGTCGGCCAGTTCACCCGCGCCATGGGCTGGGGCACCCTGCCCTTCACCTTCACCGGCCTGGTGATCGCCTCGGTGATCTACTCCCTGCCCTTCATGGTGCAGCCGCTGCAGAACGCCTTCCAGGCCATCGGCGAACGCCCGCTGGAGACCGCCGCCACCCTGCGCGCCGGGCCCTGGGACCGTTTCTTCAGCGTGGCCATCCCGCTCGCCCGCCCCGGCTTCATTACCGGCGGCATCCTCGCCTTCGCCCACACCATCGGCGAGTTCGGCGTGGTGCTGATGATCGGCGGCAACATCCCCGGCGAGACCCGCGTGGCCTCGGTGCTGGTCTACGACTACGTGGAGGCCCTCGAATACGCCGATGCCCACTGGCTGGCGGGCGTCATGCTGGCCTTCGCCTTCCTGGTGCTGCTGGCGCTCTACGCCCTCAACCCCGAGCGGCGGGGCCAGGGGCGATGAACCGCGAAGGCATCGCCGCCCGCTTCCACCTCGACTACCCGGACTTCGCGCTGGACGTGGACCTGCTGCTGCCCGGCCGCGGTGTCAGCGCACTGTTCGGCCACTCGGGCTCGGGCAAGACCACCCTGCTGCGCTGCATCGCCGGGCTGGAGCAGGCCCGGGGCCGGCTCAGGGTGGATGGCGAGACCTGGCAGGACGGGAAACACTTCCTGCCCACCCACCAGCGCCCCCTCGGCTACGTCTTCCAGGAGGCCAGCCTGTTCCCTCACCTGAGCGTGATGGGCAACCTGCGCTACGGCCTGCGGCGGGTGCCCGCCGCCGCGCGCAGGGTGTCGCTGGACGACGCCATCGAACTGCTGGGCATCGGCCACCTGCTCGCGCGCAGGCCGGACCGGCTCTCCGGCGGCGAACGCCAGCGGGTGGCCATCGCCCGCGCCCTGGCGCCGAGCCCCCGCCTGCTGCTGATGGACGAACCCCTTGCCGCACTCGACCAGGCGCGCAAGCAGGAGATCCTGCCCTACCTGGAACGACTGCATGGCGAGCTGGAGATACCGCTGGTCTACGTCACCCACTCGGCCGACGAGGTGGCGCACCTGGCCGACCACCTGGTGATCATGGACGATGGCCGGGCCGTCGCCAGCGGTCCGCTGTCCGAGACCCTGGCCAGGCTCGACCTGCCGATCCGCCTGGGCGAGGAGACCGGCGTGGTGCTGCAGGCACGCATCGCCGAGCGCGACGCCCGCTGGCACCTCGCCCGCGCCGAGTTCCCCGGCGGCAGCCTGTGGGTGAAGGACCCCGGCCGCGATATCGGCGCAGCGATCCGCCTGCGGGTGCTGGCCCGCGACGTCAGCCTCGCGCTGGATCCCCACGACCGGACCAGCATCCTCAACCGCCTGCCCGCCGTGGTCAGCGGCCTGAGCGAGGGCGGGCATCCCTCGGCCCGGCTGGCACAACTGCAGATGGGCGACAGCCTGCTGCTGTGCCGGCTCACCGCACGCTCGGTGGATGCGCTCGGGCTGGAGACCGGCAGCCGGGTATGGGCGCAGATCAAGACGGCGGCGATCATCGAGTAGCGGTTCGCGTGTCGGGGGCCATCCCGTTTCCGCACCCGCCTTCTCCTGTCATCCCAATGGCTTGCCACACCGACCCTGCCGTCCCAACCCTGCTGCCTGTTATCCCCGGCCCTGCTACCCGCTATCCCTACCCCTTCACTTGTCATCCCGACGCGCGCAGCAAGGAGGGATCTTGCCTGGCCGGCAATACCGCCCGAAGCCGCTGGATCTCTCCCTTTGGTCGAGATGACAAGGTGGAAGGGTGTGGGTATGTGTCATCCGTCCCGGTTGTCATCCCGACATGCGCAGCAAGGAGAGGAAAGACTCCCATCCCTGCACTTGTAATCCCCGGCCCGGCTACTTGTCATCTCGACCAAAGGGAGAGATCTTTCTCGGCCGCCACCTCATCAACAGAAATTGGTTTCGGATCGCTGTGCGATGATAGATTTCGATGCGCGGGGTGCCGCGCAGGCACGTTACTTTTCTTTGCTTGCTCAAAGAAAAGTAACCAAAAGAAAAAGCACCCGGCGACTTGCCCTCACGTTGTTCGGGTTCCCTGTGCTTCTCGCCATGAGCGGCGCTCGGGAACTCACTCGCTACGCTCGCTCAAACAACCCTCGCTTGGCTCCGCTCACGGCTGCGATGCTCGGCTGCGTCAACGGGCCTGGGGTGCCACACTGTGGCTTTTGCGTGGCACCCCTTGCGACTTCCGAGCCGCCGAGTACCGCAGCTTGCGGCGGAACAAGGCGAAAAACTGTCTGAGTGATCGGAGATCACGAGTTCTTTTCGCCCCGCCGCTAGTGAGGAACGGAGGGGAGCCGACCCTAGGGAGGCCGGTGAGGCGGAGCGATGGTTTTGCATACTTTTCCCGAAAGAAAAGTATGGCGGGCGCGCCCCGCCGAGCGCATATCAAACCAATCCATCGCGCAGCGATACAACTCACCCATTTGTACCCGGTGCAATGCCCAGCGGTCATTGCACCCTACGCGGGCTGCGCCCCAGCTCAGGTATAGCGTGGCCCGAACATGATGATCATCATCCCCAGCAGACTGACACTGACCCCCACCCAGTCCGTCATCGTCGGACGGACCGCGTCCACCAGCCACAGCCAGATCAGGGCAACGGTGATGTAGACCCCGCCATAGGCGGCATAGACCCGCCCCGCGGCATGCGGGTGCAGGGTCAGCAGCCAGGCAAAGGCGGCCAGACTGAGGGCCGCGGGGATCAGCAGCCAGGCGGACCGCCCCTGCTTCAGCCAGAGATAGGGCAGATAGCAACCGATGATCTCGGCCAGCGCGGTGACCACGAACAGGGCGAAGGTCCTGATGATTTCCATAAGTTGCTCGACTCGCGGCAAATAAGAGGATGCGCATGATACCTGCCTGCACCGTAGTGGGCAGCCACCCCGGTCAGCCAGTGCATCAAACCCGGCCCAATTGCACCCCGGCCACAACTCGGGGATCATGCCCGCACCTGTATCGATAGCCACCGACCCATGCGTCAGATCAAAGGCGCCGGCATCGCCGGCTGGTCCATCCGTCATCCCATCGGGGTCGTCATGCTCACGCTGGCGGTCTGCCTGCTGGGGCTGTTTGCGCTGGAGCGGCTGAAGATCGATCTGCTGCCGCACATCATCTACCCCGAGGTGCGGGTACGGGTGCTCGACCCCGGGGTGCCGGCCGCCATCATGGAGGACCAGGTCACCCGCCAGCTGGAGGAACAGCTGGCGATCACCGAGGATGCGGTGCACATCCAGTCCAGCACCCGCGAGGGGCGCAGCGCGGTGGACCTGTCCTTCGCCTACGGCAAGGACATCGACGTGGCGCTGCGCGACGCCTCCACCCGCCTCGACCGCGCCAAGCGCTTTCTGCCCGATAACGTCGAGCCGCCCATCATCTTCAAGCGCGATCCGTCGCAGCTGCCGGTGGCGGAATATGTCATCAGCTCCCCCCTGCGCGACCCGGTGGAACTGCGCGAGTGGGTCGATTACCGGCTGTCGAAATGGCTGCTGACCCTGCCCGGCGTGGCGGCGGCCGAGGTGGGCGGCGGCCAGCTGCGACAGCTGCAGGTGGTGGCGGACCAGGAGCGGCTGGACGG
>JANTHH010000107.1 GCA_024762485.1 Chromatiales bacterium | reverse complement strand
CCCGATACGGGCCCAACAAGCTGCAGGCCGCCAAGGCAGAGACCTGGTACCAGGTGCTGGCACGGCAGTTCGTCGATGTGCTGATCGGCATCCTGCTGGTCGCCGCCGCCATCTCCTTCGCCATCGGCGAGATGGGCGATGCCATCACCATCATGGCCATCGTCATCCTCAACGGCATCCTCGGTTTCGTGCAGGAATGGAAGGCGGAGAAGGCGATGGCGGCGCTGCAGCAGATGCTCTCGCCGCAGTGCAAGGTGCTGCGAGACGGACAGGAGCAGACCATCGCCGCCGCCGACCTGGTGCCCGGCGACCTGGTGCTGCTGGAGATCGGCGACCGCGTACCCGCCGACCTGCGCATCATCGAGGCGGTCAACCTCAAGGCCGACGAGTCCGCACTGACCGGCGAGTCGCTGTCGGTACACAAGGCGGTCGAGGCGGTGGCGGCAGATGCCCCGCTGGCCAGCCGGCGCGACATCGCCTGGATGGGCACCAGCATCACCAACGGCCATGCCCGGGGCGTGGTGGTGGCCACCGGCATGCAGACCGAGTTCGGCCGCATCGCCCAACTCACCCAGAGCGTGAAGGAAGAGGCCACCCCGCTGCAGCACAAGCTGGCGGTGCTGGGCAAGCAGCTGGGCCTGTTCTCGGTGGCCATCTCGGTCATCGTCGCGCTGACCGGCTGGCTGCTCGGCAAGCCGTTGCTGGAGATGTTTCTCACCGGCGTGTCACTGGCGGTGGCGGTGGTGCCGGAAGGCCTGCCGGCGGTGGTGACCATCACCCTGGCACTCGGGATCCGCGCCATGGTGCGCCGCCGCGCACTGCTGCGCCGGCTGCAGGCCGCCGAGGCACTGGGCGCGGCCACGGTGATCTGCACCGACAAGACCGGCACCCTGACCAGGAACGAGATGACCGTGCGCCGCATCTGGCTGCCGGGTGGCGAGGTGATGGTCACTGGCAGTGGCTATGACCCTGCAGGGCATTTCGAGGTCGACGATAGAAAAATCGATTACCGCAACCGGCCCGATCTGCTGGCCCTGCTCGACACCGGCCTGCGCTGCAATCATGCCCGGGTGGAAAAGCGGGCAGATGGCTGGCGCCAGCTCGGCGAGCCCACCGAGGCCGCCCTCGTCGTGGCCGCCTACAAGGCCTGGCTGTCGCCCGACGGCGAGGCGCACAGCCTCACCGAGTTCTCCTTCAACTCCACCCGCAAGCGCATGACAGTGATCGAGAACCGCCCCGAGGGACGCATCGCCTACGTCAAGGGGGCACCGGAGGTGATCCTCGAACGGGCCAGCCGCATCCTCGATGGCGAGCAGGAACGCCCGCTGAGCGATGCCGACCGGGCGGCCTTCACCCAGGCCTACACCCGCATGGCCGAATCCGGCCTGCGTACCCTGGCGCTGGCACGGCGCAGCCTCCCCGAGGACATCGTACTGGACGAGGACGCGGTGGAGACCGGGCTCACCCTGCTCGGTGTGGTCGGCATCATCGACCCGCCACGAGCGGAGGTGCCCGAGGCGATCGGACTGGCGCACAGCGCCGGCATCCGCGTCATCATGATCACCGGCGACGCCGCCCCCACCGCCCTGGCCATCGCCCAGCGCATCGGCATGCGGGTGAAGCGCGCCATCACCGGCCATGAGCTGGACACCCTGGACGATGCGCAGCTGCTCGAGGCCCTCAAGGGACACGTGCTGTTCGCCCGCACCACCCCCGCCAACAAGCTGCGCATCGTCACCCTGCTGCAGGGTCTCGACCAGGTGGTGGCGATGACCGGCGACGGCGTCAACGACGCACCGGCGCTGAAGAAGGCGGACATCGGCATCGCCATGGGGCTGCGCGGCACCGACGTGGCCAAGGGCGCGGCCGACATGGTGCTGACCGACGACAACTTCGCCTCCATCATCGGCGCGGTGGAGGAGGGACGGCGCCAGTACGACAACATCCAGAAGTTCGTGCGCTACCTGCTGTCGTCCAACACCGGCGAGGTGGTGGCCATCTTCGTCAACATCCTGCTCGGCGGACCGCTGATCCTGCTGCCGGTGCAGATCCTGTGGATGAACTTGGTGACCGACGGCATGACCGCGGTGGCACTGGGTCTGGAACCGGCGGAAAAGGGCGTCATGCAGCGCCCGCCGCGCGCCGCGCGACAGCCCATCCTCGATCGTGGCGGCATGCTGCGCATCCTCATCCTCGGCGGCTACATCGGCGGCGCCACCCTGTGGCTGTTCCACCATTACCTGCAGGCCGGCGGCGAGGATGCAGTGCTGCTGGCACAGACCGTGGCCTTCACCGCCATCATCGTGCTGGAGAAGATGAACGTGTTCAATTTCCGCGCCCTGGGCGAGCCCATCAGGGTCATCGGTTTCTTCAGCAACCCCTGGGTGCTCGGCGCCTGGACGCTGACCATCGGGCTGCAGGTGTGCGCGGTCTATGTGCCCTTCCTGCAGGAAGCGCTGCATACTGTGCCCCTGGGCTGGGCCGACTGGGGGCTGATCTTCGCGATCGCCCTGCCCGTCTTCCTGTCGATGGAGATTTACAAGACCTGGCGCTGGCGGCAGGTACAGCAACACAAGGAGAGCCCATGAAAATATCCTTCCACGGCGCGGCCCACCAGGTCACCGGCTCCTGCCATCTGTTACAGGTGGGTGAGACCCGCATCCTGGTCGACTGCGGGCTGTACCAGGGCAGCCACGAACTGCGCGAGGACAACAGCGCCGACTTCGGCTTCGACCCGGCGGAGATCGATTACCTGCTGCTGACCCACGCTCACCTCGACCACTGCGGGCGCATCCCGCTGCTGGCCAAGCGCGGCTTTCAGGGCGAGATCATCACCACCTCGGCGAGCCGTGAGCTGGCGCGACTGGTGATGCTCGACGCCGCCCACCTGCAGGAAGAGGATGCCGAGTGGCAGAACCGCAAGGAGCGCCGCCACAATCACCACTCCAGGGAGGTCGAACCGCTCTATACCACCCTGGATGCACTCGACAGCCTCGACTTCTTCGGCCGCACCGCCGAATACGGCAAGCCCCTGGAACTGGGCGAGCGCATCCGTGCCACCTACATCGATGCCGGGCATATCCTCGGCTCCGCGAGTGTGCTGCTGGAGATCGATCACAAGGGCAGACATCGCCGGGTATTGTTCTCCGGCGACCTGGGCTATGGCGGGCGGGTCATCCTGCGCGACCCCACACCACCGCCCGAGGTGGACATCGTGGTGATGGAGACCACCTACGGCGACCGCCGTCACAAGGCACTGGAGCCATCGGTGGCGGAACTGTACGACGCCATCAACGCCACCTTCCATCGTGGCGGCAATGTGATCATCCCCAGCTTTGCACTGGAGCGCAGTCAGGAGATCCTCTATTACCTGCGCGAGGGTGTGGAGCAGGACCAGCTGCCGGCCAGCATGCAGGTGTTCCTCGACTCACCCATGGCCATCTCCGCCACCGAGATCTTCCGTCATCACCCGGAATGCTACGACCGCGAGGCGGCGGCGCTGTTCGATGCCGGCCACGACCCCTTCGACCTGCCCGGGCTGCACATGACCCGCGAGACCGCGCAGTCCATCGCCCTGAATCGCATCGGTGGTGGCGCGGTGATCATCGCCGGTTCCGGCATGTGCACCGGCGGGCGGGTGCGTCATCACCTGAAACACAACCTGTGGCGGCGCGACAGCAGCGTGATCTTTGTCGGCTACGCCGCCATCGGCACCCCGGCCAGGCGTATCATCGATGGTGCCAAGGATATACGTCTGTTTGGCGAGGAGATCCCGGTGCATGCCCGCATCCACACCATCGGCGGTTTCTCTGCCCATGCCGATTGTGATGAACTGCTGGCCTGGCAACGCCATACCGGCAACCCGGAGACCACCTTCCTGGTCCATGGCGAGGACGATGCGATGCGGGCCTTTGCCACACAACTCGGACACACCCGGGTGGTGATGCCGGAACTCCACCAGTCATTTGACATCTGACCAACCAGACCACAGCAGCAAGCACAGGAGACCCCCATGATCGAGCAAATCCCGGTACAGGAAGACAACATCGTCGCCTTCCGTCTCAGCGGCAAGCTCAGCCATGCCGACTACCAGGCCTTCCTCCCCCGTCTGGAGGAACTCATCAAGGAGCAGGGCCGTATCTCGGTGCTGCTGGAACTGGTGGACTTCCACGGCTGGGACCTCGGCGCCGCCTGGGACGACTTCCGCCTCGGCGTCGAGCACGCGGATGACTTCGAGCGCATCGCCATCGTCGGCGAGGGTGGTCTGCAGAAATGGATGGCGCTGATGGCCAAGCCCTTCACCAGTGCCGAGGTCCGTTTCTTCGAGGCGGAGCAACTCGGTGACGCCTGGGACTGGCTGCGCGAGCCCCGACAGCAGGCGGCCGCGGCGACGGCACCCGCCGCCCCCTACCAGAGCATCCTCGTCGGCGTGGACTTCTCCGCCCACGCCGAGCGCGCGGTGCAACGGGCGGTGGAACTGGCCGGCCACTACGGCGGCCGGGTCCACCTGGTGCACGCGGTGGAAAACTACATCTACTACGACGAGTCCTACGACCCCGTCATCCCGCTGGAACTGGACATGGACCTGGAACTGGTGGCCGCGGCCAAGGAGCGCATGCGCCTGCTGATCGACAGACTCGGCGTCGGCAAGCTGGACTACGAGGTGCTGCTGGGCTCGCCCAAGGGCGTGATCCTGTCCCAGGCCGAGGCGCTGCGCACCGACCTGATCGTGGTCGGCAGACACGGCCACCGCGGGATCGCCCGGCTGCTCGGCTCCACCGCCAATGCCATCAACAACCGCGCACGCTGTGACGTACTCACCGTGCGCCTCGACGCCACCGCCTGAGGCCCGTCATGGACATCACCGCACACCAGGAGCCGCTGATCGCGGCCCTGTTCGATTCCCCGGACAAGGCCACCAAGGTCGTGGAGCAGCTGATCGATCAGGATTTCCCCATGGACCAGATCTCGCTGCTGCACCGCGCCGGTGGCCACGGTGACGACTTCCTCGGCATCAGCTACGGCGACGAGGGTGAGCGCATCCGCGTGTGGAGCGAACAGGGTGCACTGTGGGGCTCGCTGGCCGGACTGGTGGCCGGCGCCAGCGGGCTGCTGATCGTCCCAGGCGTCGGTGCCCTGCTGGCCGCCGGGCCGATCATCAACGCCATCGCCGGGGCCGTGCTGGGCGCCGGGGTGATGGCCGGCTCGGCCATGGCGACCCGCCTCGGCGTCGCACTGCACCGGCTCGGCATCCCCGAGGACAAGCTCGATGCGCTGCACCAGGCGATCATGGACGGCAAGACCCTGTTGCTGGTCCATGCCGGCAAGCAGGATCCCCAGGCACTCAAGCAACGCCTGTTGTGGCAGGGCGCGGACAGTGTCGACATCCTGCCCTGACCCCGGGTGATCAATCCCTTTACCTGGTACGACCACTGGCGTCAGCGTCGTGAACTGGCGCGGCACCCGCTGCCGCTACGCGCCTGGCACGAGGCCATCGACGGCATCCACTGCCTGCAGGGACTGTCGGCGGTCGAGCTGGCCCACCTGCGCGAGCGGGTGGTGCAATTCCTGCATCGCAAGACCCTCAACGGAGTACAGGGGCTGGCGCTGACGCGGCAGATGCGCCTGCAGATCGCCGCCCAGGCCTGCCTGCCCATCCTCCACCTCGACATGGACTACTACGACGGCTGGCACGAGGTGGTGGTCTACCCCGACAGCTTTCGCGTGCATCACACGGTCAGCGATGACATCGGCTTGGTGAGCGAGCAGGACGTGTTGCTCAGCGGCGAGGCCTGGGGGCAGGGACCGGTGATTCTCGCCTGGGCCGACATCGCACGCGAGCTGGCACATCCACGACCCGGCGCCAACGTGGTCATCCACGAGTTCGCCCACAAGCTGGACATGCTCAACGGCCGCGCCAACGGCATGCCGCCGCTGCACCCGGACATGCCGATCGAGGACTGGACCCACGCACTGAGCGCCGCCTACCGCCAGCTGCAGCACCGCATCGAGCGCCATCACCGCGGCTGCATCAATCCCTATGGCGCCACCAGCCCGGCGGAGTTCTTCGCCGTGCTCAGCGAATATTTCTTCACCGCGCCCTGGCAGCTGCAGCATGACTGCCCCGATGTCTATGGGCAGCTGAAGGCCTTCTATCGCCAGGACCCGCTTGCCCGGCTGCCGCATAACGAACGCCACACAGTGTGAACGGCGGGACAAGCGGGGTGAGCCAGCAGCGTCGACAATCACGACTGACATCAAAAACCCGAATAGGGCTGCTATAACAAAAACAAACCTGGAGCCACCCACAGGACAAGCACACCATGACCCTGCCCACACGCTACATGCTGCCCACCATGCCACCCGGTCTCGAGGGCCTGGCCGAACTCGCGCTGGACATGCGCTGGAGCTGGAGCCACAGCGCGGACGACATCTGGGAGCGCATCAATCGCGAGCTGTGGGACCGCACCCGCAACCCCTGGCTGGTGCTGGTGGACATCAGCGACAAGCGGCTCGAACACCTGGCTGCCGACCCCGATTTCGTCAACCTGGTGCAGCGGGAGGCGGCGAAGCATCGCAGCGCCATCAATGGGGGCAGCTGGTTCGATCAGCGCGACGATGTCGCCGGGCTGGGACAGGTCGCCTACTTCAGCATGGAATACGGGCTGAGCGAGGCGCTGCCACTCTACTCCGGTGGCCTGGGCATCCTCGCCGGTGACATCCTCAAGACCGCCAGCGACCTGGGACTGCCGCTGACCGGCGTCGGCCTGCTCTACCAGCAGGGCTATTTCCGTCAGGTGCTGGACAAGGATGGCCGGCAGCTCGCCCTCTACCCCTACAACGACCCCCTGCTGCTGCCGGTGATGCCGCTGCGTGGCAGCGACGGTGCCTGGCTGCATGTCCAGATTCCACTGCCCGGCCGCAGCCTGCGGCTGCAGGTGTGGCAGGCCCGGGTCGGCCGCGTGCGGCTGCTGCTGCTCGACAGCAACGACCCGCTCAACCTCCCGGCCGACCGCGCCATCACCAGCGAACTCTACGGCGGCAGCCATGAGACCCGGCTGCAGCAGGAGATGGTGCTGGGCATCGGCGGCTGGCGGGCCCTGCAGGCGGCCGGAATCGACCCGTCCATCTGCCACCTCAACGAAGGACACGCCGGCTTCGCAGTGCTGGAACGGGCCTGGGACTTCATGGTGGAACACGACTGCAACCTGGCGGAGGCGCTGAGCTGCACCCGCGCCGGCAACCTGTTCACCACCCACACCCCGGTCAGCGCCGGCTTCGACCGCTTCGACCCCGCCCTGCTGGCCCAGTACCTCAGCCCCTACGCGGCCGAGCTGCGGGTCGACCTGTCCGAGATAATGGCCCTCGGGCGGGTCGATCCCGATGCCCATGACGCACCCTTCAACATGGCGCTACTGGCGGTCCATGGCAGCGGGGCGGTCAACGGTGTCAGTCGCCTGCACGGCGAGGTCAGCCGCGGCCTGTTTCAGCCGCTGTTCCCGCGCTGGCCGCGCAGCGAGGTCCCCGTCGGCCACGTCACCAACGGTGTCCACGTCCCCTCCTGGGACTCGCCCGAGGCCGACCGCTTCTGGACCCGCGCCTGCGGCAAGGAACGTTGGCGTGGCGACCTCGCACCCTTGGCCGAGGAGCTCGACGCGGTGGCGGATGGCGAATTCTGGGCCCTGCGCAACGCCGGCCGCAAACAGCTGGTGAGCTACGTGCGCCAGCGCCTGGCAGAACAGCAGGCCGCCTGCGGCGCCGCCATGCCCTATGCCCCGGATGGCCGCGAGGTAATGGACCCGGACACACTGACCCTGTGCTTCGCCCGTCGTTTCGCCAGCTACAAACGGCCCAATCTGCTGCTGCAGAACCCGGCCCGGCTGGTGGCGCTGCTGAGCAATCCCCAGCACCCGGTGCAACTGGTGATCGCCGGCAAGGCGCATCCCAAGGACCAGCCGGGACAGGCACTGATCCAGCAGTGGGTGCAGTTCATCCATCACAACAACCTGCACCACCGGGTGGCCTTTCTCATCGACTACGACATGCTGGTGGCCGAGCAGCTGGTGCAGGGGGCCGACGTCTGGATCAACACCCCGCGGCGGCCCTGGGAGGCCAGCGGCACCAGCGGCATGAAGGTGCTGGTCAACGGCGGCCTGAACCTTTCCGAACTGGATGGCTGGTGGGCCGAGGCCTACGATCCCGCCGTCGGCTGGGCCATCGGCGACGGCCAGGAACACGACAGCGACCCGGCGTGGGACCGGGTGGAGGCAGAACAGCTCTACGACCTGCTGGAGCACGAGATCATCCCCGCCTACTACCTGCGTGACGAGCAGGGCATACCCGGCGAATGGGTCAGGCGCATGCGCGAGAGCATCCGCCATCTCACGCCGCGCTTCTCCAGCAACCGCATGCTCACCGACTACCTGCAGGACTATTACCTGCCGCTGGCGGCCAGGCAGCAGCGACGCGCGGCGGACGGCGGCGCCGTCGGCCGCGAACTGGTCGCCTGGCGGGCACAGATCGCCCGCCACTGGAACAGCCTGCACTGGGACCGGCTGCAGGCACACAGCGACGAGCAGGGCCACCACGTCAGCCTGACCCTGTTCCTCGACGATCTGGATCCGGACTCGGTGCAGGTCAGCTGCTATGCCGACCCGCTGGGTGATGCGCCCGCCGAGTCCCATGTGCTCGATCGCGGCGAACCACTGGCCGGTGCGGTCAACGGCTTCGTCTACCGCGGCACCCTGCCGGCGGCACGGCCACTGTCCCATTACACCCCGCGGCTCATCCCCCAACACCCGGATGCACTGGTGCCGCTCGAGACACACCAGATCACCTGGATCGAGGGCGGTTTCGCCTCGGTCGACTGATCCGTTCGACAACACAGGAATCCACCATGACAGCCAATCCCCTGCTGGCAGCACGCGCACTGGGCCAGAGCATCTGGCTCGACGACATCCACCGCGGCCTGCTCGACAGCGGCGCCTTCGCCCGGCTGGTCACCGATGACGGCGTGGCCGGGGTCACCTCCAACCCGGCGATCCTGGAGAAGGCCATCACCGGGCATGCCGACTACGATGCCGACATCGCCCGGCTGAGCGGCGAGGGCCGCAACCCGCAGCAGATCTACGAGGCCCTGGCGCTGGCCGACCTCGGTCGCGCCGCCGACCTGCTGGCACCCTGCCACCGCGACAGCGACGGTCTGGATGGCATGGTCAGCCTGGAGGTCTCGCCATTGATCGCCGACGACACCGCGACCACGCTGAGCGAGGCGCGGCGGCTGTGGCAGGCGCTGGACCGCCCCAACGCTATGATCAAGGTCCCCGCCACCCTGGCCGGGCTGCCGGCCATCCGCCAGCTCACCGCCGAGGGCATCAACATCAATGCCACCCTGCTGTTCGCCCGCGAGCGTTACAACGCGGTGCGCGAGGCCTTCAACGCCGGGCTGGCGGAGCGTCTCGACGCGGGCCGACCG
>JANTHH010000106.1 GCA_024762485.1 Chromatiales bacterium | reverse complement strand
GGCATCGGTACCGAAGCCGGGTATGCCTTCGGGAAAGTCCTTGCGGGTCTGCTGTTCGATCTTTTTTGCCAGCTGCGGCTGCATCATGCCGGTGGTGCGTTTTTTCACCAGGGATTCGAGGTCGATGCCGTCGATCAGATCGATGGGATCGAGCACATTGCCCTTGGATTTCGACATCTTGTCGCCGTGTGAATCACGTACCAGGCCGTGGATGTAGACCTCGGCGAAGGGCACGTCATCCATGAATTTCAGCCCCATCATGATCATCCGGGCGACCCAGAAGAAGATGATGTCGAAACCGGTGACCAGCACGCTGGTGGGATAGAAGGTTTCTAGCCGCTCGGTCTTTTCCGGCCAGCCGAGGGTGGAAAAGGGCCACAGCGCCGAGCTGAACCAGGTGTCGAGCACGTCCTCGTCCTGACGCAGCGGGTAGTCCGCTGCCAGCTGGTGTTTTTCACGGACCTCCTGCTCGTCACGGCCGACATAGATATTGCCCTCATCGTCGTACCAGGCCGGGATGCGATGTCCCCACCAGATCTGGCGGCTGATGCACCAGTCCTCGATGTTGCGCATCCATTCGAAATAGGTGTTCTTCCAGTTGTCCGGCACGAAACGGATCCTGCCACTCTCAACGGCTTCGATGGCGGGCTTGGCCAGCGGTTCGACCTTGACGTACCACTGGTCGGTGAGCAGCGGCTCGATGACTGCTCCCGAGCGGTCGCCGCGCGGCACCATCAACTTGTGGTCCTCCACCTTCTCCAGCAAGCCCTGCTGCTCCAGGTCGGCAACGATCTGCTTGCGGGCCTCAAAGCGGTCGAGGCCGACGTACTTGGCCGGGATGATGGGCGTGTCATCATCACCACTGCCACGGATGGCTGCATCCACCGTGAAGATGTTGATACGGCCGCCATAGGGCTGCCCAGAAATGGCGTTCTCGTCCCGGTGACGCAGCCAGACGGCGTGGTCATTGAAGTCGTGGGCGGGGGTGATCTTGACGCAACCGGTGCCGAATTCGGGATCCACATAGTCGTCTGCGATGATGGGGATCCGTCGGCCGGTGAGCGGCAGCTCGACGAGTTCGCCGATCAGGTGCCGGTAGCGCTCGTCATCGGGATGGACCGCCACGGCACAGTCACCCAGCAGGGTTTCGGGGCGGGTGGTGGCCACCACGAGGTGGCCGGTGCCATTGCTCAGCGGATAGCGCATGTGCCACAGGTGACCGTTTTCCTCTTCTGAAATCACCTCCAGGTCGGACACGGCGGTGTGCAGTACCGGGTCCCAGTTGACCAGGCGTTTCCCACGGTAGATCAGGCCTTCCTCATAGAGCTGGACAAAGACTTCCTTAACTGCCTCTGACAGTCCCTCGTCCATGGTGAAACGTTCGTGCTCCCAGTCCAGCGAGCAGCCCATGCGCCGCAGCTGCCGGGTGATGGTGCCACCCGATTGTTCCTTCCACTGCCACACGCGTTCGATGAATTTCTCACGACCAAGGTCGTGACGGGTCTTGCCCTCGGCGTTGAGCAGCCGTTCCACCACCATCTGGGTGGCAATGCCGGCATGGTCGGTGCCCGGCTGCCACAGGGTCTTCTCACCCTGCATGCGGTGATAGCGGATCAGTGCATCCATGATGGTGTCCTGGAACGCGTGGCCCATATGCAGGCTGCCGGTGACGTTTGGCGGCGGGATCATGATGCAGTAGCTGCCGCCTGGTGCGGACATGTCCGGCGCGAACCAGCCATTGGACTCCCAGGTCTGGTACCAGCGTTGTTCAATGGCGTGGGGTTCGTAGGTTTTTTCCATGGTGTCAGCTGTCTGCAGGTGAGTCGGCGGTGAAGCCGGCGATTATAACAGGCCGTACACGGCTGCCGATGGTTCAGTCCCGGGAGGCGTGGCCGGCGCGAAATGCGGGCCGGCGTGATGCGCCGGTATGGGGTTTATACCGTATGGCAAGGGCGTTTATTCTGCGCTAACCTCGGAACAGGCATGGAAACTTGCCAATAACAAATGGGGCCCGGGTGCAGCAAGCCCGGCCACGCATAACGCCCAACAGGAGGACCTCTGTTCAATGAGCGTGACAGCAGAACTGGCAAATGTGCCCGGCGTGATCGCCGCTGGCGAATATTCCTACCGCGGTGACAGATTCTCCTTCAAGGGACAATTGAACGACGAGATGGCACGTATGGCCGCCATCATGTGTCGTGCCACCACCATGAGTGAACACATGCAACTGGGCATGCTGGCTTCGTTTTGTCCGGAATGCACCGGCCCGAACCCCCAGGGGTGGATCGTCCGTGGCCCGGGTTTCACGGTCTGTAACGTGGCCAACGTGTTCTGTTTTCTCGACAACAGCACGGCGTCACTCAACGATGTGATGGCGCTGATGCAGAAGCGCCTGAAGGGAGTGAGTCATGATCTGGTCTGACAGGTGCTGACCAGCAGCAGATGTATCAACAGAAGAATAATGACGAGGGAGTAATTGAATGGCTGATCTGAACCGCCTGATGAGTTTGCCGGGTGCCCTGGCTGCCTTTGAGATGAACGACCGGGGCGAGATGACCGCGCATGTGATAGCCGACGGCAGTGACTTCAACGAGACCGCACTCGATCTGCTCAGCCACATGTGTGCCGCAAACATCGCCATCGCCACCATGCAGGCACGCGGCTGGGAGACCATGTCGGAGAACAAGGGCTTCTATCCGGTCAATGGCTTCACCCTGGTGGGAATCGACTGGTCGGCTGTAACCAACGGTTCGCTGGGTGTGGTGCTGAAGAACGAGGGTGCAGACTACCAGGCCGCCTATGACCTGCTCGAATCCATGGGGGGTGCTGCGTGATCAAGCGACTGCTTGCCCTCGATGGCGTGATGGCGGTGGCCCAGTTTCGTGACGATGGTCAGTACGTGGAGGGTTACGGGCTGATGCCGGACGAGCAGCTGGAGAGCCTCGCCCACTTCGCCCATGACTATAAGCGGATCGTGCAGGGCAATGCCGACCAGTTGTCGATGTTCACCCAGCAGAACGGCTGGACGCCACCGGGGGGCTGGATCGTGCGGGGGCAGGCTATGAGCGTGGGCAGTGTCGGCAACCTGGTCTGTGTGATGCAGAACGCCGAGGCCAATGTCACCGAGGTGATGCGGGATCTGGCAGACGCCGCCAGTTATTGATGCCATGGGGTGGGCGGGTATCCCGCCGTTCCAGTAGCGTTGCCGGGCAAATGTAAATGCCCGGTGCCCCAGGCAGCGGGTCCCGCAGCCGGCGTATGAACCCCCATTTGGTGTATGATTGGCGGGCTTAAATCATCAGACTCAGGTCGACCTTGATATTTTCCCGATTTTTTAAAAAGAAGCCCAAGTCCAGGCCTGCGCCGAGGGTCATTCCGCGCGACGAGCACAACATCTCCCGGGCGAACATATCGCCGAACGCGCTGAAGGTTCTCTACCGCCTCAAGAGTGCCGGCTATCAGGCCTATCTGGTCGGCGGCGGGGTCCGTGATCTGCTGCTTGGCCTCGAGCCCAAGGATTTCGACATTGCCACCGATGCCACCCCGGAAGAGGTCAAGGGTGTTTTCCGCAACTGCCGGCTGATCGGCCGTCGCTTCCGTCTTGCCCACGTACATTTCGGGCGCGAGATCATCGAGGTAGCCACCTTCCGCAGCATGCGCGAAGCCGATGCCGACCCGGCGCAGACCACTGAAAACGGCATGGTGCTGCGTGACAACGTCTACGGCACCATCGAAGAGGATGCGCTGCGTCGTGACTTCACCGTCAATGCGCTCTATTACAACATCGCGGACTTCAGCGTCATCGATTACGCGGATGGCCTTGCCGATCTAAAGGCCGGAGTGCTGCGGCTGATGGGTGATCCCGAGACCCGCTACCGCGAAGATCCGGTGCGGATGTTGCGGGCCGCGCGCTTCGCCGCCAAGCTCGGCTTCCGTCTTGCCCCGGAAACCGAGGAGCCGATCACCCGCCTTGCCAGCCTGCTCGATGAGGTGCCACCGGCGCGTTTGTTCGAAGAGGTCCTGAAGCTGTTCCTTTCCGGTACCGGCGTGCAGGCCTTCGAACACCTGCGCCACTACGGTCTGTTCGGTCATCTGTTTCCCGATACCGAGGAGAGTCTGACGCACGAGGAAGGGGGCTTCCCCATCACCCTGGTGCTCAAAGGGCTGGAGAACACCGACCTGCGGGTGCAGCAGGGCAAGCCGGTCACCCCGGCCTTCCTGTTCGCCTTTCTGTTATGGGAGCCGGTACGGCGGCAGGCGGAGTTTTACGCCCAGCAGGGCATGGAGAGTGGCCCCGCGCTGCACCAGGCCGCCAGTGAGGTGCTCGAGCGTCAGGTAGGGCACGTTGCCATACCCAAGCGCTTCAGTGTGCCGATGCGCGAGATCTGGTCGATGCAGTCACGCTTCGCCTACACCCGGGGCAAGCGCCCCCAGCGCCTGCGCTCCCACCCCCGCTTCCGTGCTGCCTATGACTTCCTCCTGCTGCGTGCCGAATCCGGTGAGGCGGACCCGCAGCTGGCCGACTGGTGGACCCGTTATCAGCAGGATGGCGAGCAGCCGGCTGCAGAGGAATCGACGCGGCCCGCCAAGCGGCGTCGTCCGCGTCGGCGGCGGCGCAAGCCCGCCGCAGATCAGCCCCCGGAGGGCTGAGATGTCCCAGGTGTTGGCCTATATCGGCCTCGGCAGCAACCTCGACCGGCCGCGCCGGCAGCTCGAACAGGCACTGCAGGAACTCGCCGGCCTGCCCAGCAGCCGTCTCCATGCCCGCTCACCGCTCTACCGGACTGACCCCATCGGCCCGCCAGGGCAGCCCGACTATGTCAATGCCGTCGCCGCGCTGCAGACCGGGCTGAGTGCCTACCAGCTGCTCGATGCACTGCAGTCGATCGAGCAGGCACACGACCGCGTGCGCGCCGAGCGCTGGGGGCCGCGTACCCTCGATCTCGATATCCTCCTGTTCGGCGATGCGCTGATCAGTGGCGAGCGGCTGCAGGTGCCCCATCCAGAAATGGCGGGACGCCCCTTTGTGCTGTATCCCCTCGCCGACATCGCCCCGCAGCTCGAGGTGCCGGGACTGGGTCCGCTGGCGATGCTGCTCGGTACCTGCCCGCCGGTGGGACTGGAACGCATCCATGGCTGAACCGAGGCGTGTCGTCGGCGAGCCACCCGGTTTCGTCGTGGTGGAAGGTCCCATCGGCGTGGGCAAGACCAGCCTCGCCCGCCGTCTGGCCGACAGCTTCGGCTGCGACCAGCTGCTGGAGATGGTCGATGACAATCCCTTTCTCGAGCG
Organism: Chromatiales bacterium; assembly: GCA_024762485.1. GTDB lineage: Bacteria > Pseudomonadota > Gammaproteobacteria > Chromatiales > Chromatiaceae > JANTHH01. Next base: position 4,192 of record JANTHH010000106.1, on the reverse strand, counting down.
TTTCTACCAGGATCCGCGGGGCGCCGCGTTCCCGGCGCAGCTGCATTTCCTGTTTCAGCGCAGCCGCCAGCTGGAGGGATTGCATCAGGGCGACCTGTTCCGCGGTGCGCTGGTGGCGGACTTCATGTTCGAGAAGGATCGGCTGTTCGCCGGTCTCAACCTGGACCGGGACGAGCTCGCACTCTACGAGCAGGTCTACGGCAAGCTGGCCATGGAGGCCCCCAGGCCGGACCTGGTGATCTATCTGCAGGCGCCGGTGGAGGTGCTGATGCAGCGTATCCGCCGCCGGGCACGGCAGCAGGAGCGCACCATCAACAGCGATTATCTGCAGCGCCTCGTCGCGGCCTATACCGAGTTCTTCTATCACTACCAGGGTGCCCCGCTGCTGATCGTCAATACCGAGGGCCTCAACACGGTGGACAACGAGGCGGACTATCAGATGCTGCTGGAGCGGATCTGCCAGGCGGGGCCGGGCAAGCACTACTTCAATCCCGCACCGCTTGCGCTTGGCTAGACTGGGCTAGAATAGCGCGATGAAACGAATCAACATCAATACCCTTCAGGAGATGAAGGCGCGAGGCGAGAAGATCGCCGTGCTGACGAGCTATGACGCCAGCTTCACCCTGCTGGCCGAGGACGCGGGCGTGGACGTGCTGCTGGTGGGGGACTCGCTGGGCATGGTGGTGCAGGGGCACGACAGCACCCTGCCGGTGAACATGGACCAGATGGTCTACCACACCGCCAATGTCAGCCGCGCCAGTCGCAGTGCCTTCGTGATCGCCGACATGCCGTTCATGAGCCATGCCACCCCCGGTCAGGCGCTGCAGAATGCCGGCCGGCTGATGAAAGAGGGCGGGGCGCAGATGGTCAAGCTCGAGGGTGGCGCTCCCCAGGTGGAGACGGTGCGGCACCTGACCCAGCGGGCAGTGCCGGTCTGTGCCCATCTCGGCCTGCTGCCGCAGTCCGTCCACCAGCTCGGCGGCTACAAGGTCCGCGGCCGCGATCCCCACGAGGCCACGGCAATCATCGAGGACGCCTGTGCCCTGGAGGAAGCCGGTGCGCAGATGCTGGTGCTCGAATGCGTACCCGCACTGCTCGCCGCCGAGGTGTCCAAGGCGGTACGGATGCCGGTGATCGGTATCGGCGCAGGTGCCCAGGTTGATGGCCAGGTGCTGGTGATCTACGACATGCTTGGCATCACCGCCGGCCAGCGTCCCTCGTTCAGCAGGGACTTCCTCAGCGGACAGGATGGTGTTCAGTCCGCACTGGCGGCCTACGTAGCTGCAGTTCGCGCGGGCGAATTTCCTGCCGACGAAAACACCTACTCATGATCCAGGTCGAGACGCTGGAGCAACTGCGGGAGGCGCTCGCACCCTGGCGCGATGACCAGAGCATCGCCCTGGTGCCGACCATGGGGCATTTGCACGAGGGACACCTTGCGCTGGTGAACGAGGCGCGCGAGCTGGCCGACCGGGTGGTCGTCAGCATATTCGTCAACCCGTTGCAGTTCGCGGCAGGCGAGGACCTCGACAATTACCCGCGCACCCTTGCCCGTGACCGGGAGCTGCTGCAGCAGTCCGGTGTCGACGTGCTGTTCGCCCCCTCCGTGCAGGTGATGTATCCGCGCCCGCCCGAGGAGCACACGCGGGTTGAGGTGCCGCTGCTGTCGGACCTGCTCTGCGGAGCCAGTCGCCCGGGCCACTTCACCGGCGTGACCACCGTGGTCTGCAAGCTGTTCAACATGGTGCAGCCGCACCTGGCGGTGTTCGGGCAGAAGGATTATCAGCAGCTGATGATCATCCGGCGCATGGTGGAGGACCTGCTGATCCCGGTGCGCATCATCGGGCTGCCCACGGTGCGCGATGCCGACGGCCTGGCGCTGAGTTCGCGCAACAGCTACCTCAGCGAGGCCGAGCGCGCCATCGCCCCCGCCCTCTACCAGGTGATCGACGACACCGCCGAGCTCATCCAGGCCGGCATGCGCGACTGGGAGGGGCTGGAACAGCGCGCCAGGGAGAAGCTTGCAGCGCAGGGCTTCGAGGTCGACTATTTCGCCATCCGCCGCCAGTCCGACCTGCTGCCGCCAGCAGATGACGACCGCGAGCTGGTGATCCTGGCCGCCGCCTGTCTCGGCGACACCCGGCTGATCGACAACCTCGAGGTGCTGGCCCCGCCACCGGCCTGATGTGACAGCCGGTATGGACACCACCCCGACGCGTTAAACTCCCAGCAACCGTTGTTACCGAAACATACATTTCCGACATGAAACCAACCTTCGTCCCGGGTTACCTGCCCCTTCGCCTGCTCTTCCTGCTTTCCCTGCTGCTGCTCGTCACGGTGACCGCCCGCGCCCAGATACCGGCCCCGACGCCGGCGGTGGCCGACGCAGCTGCCGAGGATACGATTCAGGCGGTGCCGGACACGCTTAGCAGCCCGCGTGCAACCATGGCCACCTTCATCCACGCCATGAACGACATCAAGCGTGGCAAGCCGGAGCGCATCAGGGAGGCCCTGACGGCGCTGGACCTGTCGGCGGTCAATCCACTGGTGCGGCGGGAGCGCGGCGAGGCTCTTGCCTGGACCCTGCTCGAGGTGATGGACAAGACCCGCCTGGTCAGGCTTGACCGTGTGCCGGATCGCAAGGAGGGGGAGCCCTGGATATTCGCCCGCTACGAGGCGGGTGACATCCGCATCAGCCGGCAGCCGGATGGCCGCTGGCTGTTCGACCAGCAGACCCTTGAGGTGCTGCCGGACATCCTCGATGAACTGGCGAACAAGAAACGGGTGGTCGGGGATGACAAGGCATCCATCGCCCATCTGCCTTTTCACCTGCGCATACGCGAACAGCTGCCGGCGTCATTGAAGCAGGAGACCTTCCTCCTGGCGAACTGGCAGTGGCTGTCGTTGCTGATCATCGTGGCCCTCGGCGTGGTATTCGACTGGCTGGTCAGCTTCACCGCCCGGTTGTTCATTCGTGGCTGGCGCCGCCGCGTCGACCTGCCGGCCTTCCGCGAGATCCCCGATGACATCCTGCGCCCGCTCGGCCTGATGGCCATGGCGCTGATCTGGTGGGTGGGCATCAACCTCCTCGGCCTGCCCGAACAGGCCCTGCTGGTGCTGCTGGTCGCGGTCAAGTTCCTCGCCAGCGTATCCGGTGTCTGGGCCGCCTACCGGCTGGTGGACATCGTCTCCGCCTGGATCAGTTACCGGGCCCGTCAGAGCCACAACAAGATCGATGACGCGCTGGCACCGCTGATCCCGCGGACCCTGAAGATCTTCATCACCGTGGTCGGTATCGTTTTCATCGCCGACAACCTAAATATCGATGTCACCGGGCTGCTCGCCGGCCTCGGTCTCGGTGGCTTGGCCTTTGCACTGGCTGCCAAGGACATGGTGCAGAATCTGTTCGGTTCCATCACCGTGCTGCTCGACCGCACCTTCTCGGTGGGTGACTGGATCAGGGTCGGCGACCAGGAGGGAACGGTGGAACGCATCGGTTTCCGCAGCACGCGCATCCGCACCTTCTACAATTCGGTGCTGACGGTGCCCAATTCGGCCTTCATCACGGCCAATGTCGACAACATGGGTGAGCGGCGTTACCGCCGCATGAAGGCCACTTACGGCCTCACCTACGCCACCCCCCCGGAGAAGGTCGAGGCCTTCTGCGAGGGGGTGCGCGAACTGGTCCGCCAGCATCCCTACATGCGCAAGGACTACTACCACGTTTATTTCAACAGCTTCGGTAGCTCGTCGCTGGATATCCTGGTGTATGTCTTCTGGGAGACCCCTGACTGGTCGACCGAGCTGCGTGAACGTCACCGTTTCCTGCTCGACTGCCTGCGGCTGGCAGAGCGGCTCGGTGTCGAGTTCGCCTACCCGACGCAGACCGTGTTCCTGAAGAAGGACGATGGCGAGGGGCCGGAATACGACAGCCTGACCCCTGACGAGGCGCTCGACGAGGGGCGCCTGGTCGCCCGTCAGGTGGTCAGCCATTCACTGCAGGGCGATGGCAGCAAGCCGCCTCCCGTGACCTTTCCCTGAGGCCACGCGACAGCGCAGAAAAAATCGATTCCTGCCTTACCCCATCGGCCCGGAGTTTTTCACCGGTTCGCCGAGGGGGCGCTGTCAGGCCGGCTCGACGGGGGAGCGAGCGGGATTTTCCTGGGTGAAACGGTAGACGTCGAGATACTTC
>JANTHH010000105.1 GCA_024762485.1 Chromatiales bacterium | reverse complement strand
CAGCCGCCCCGCCAGATCCACCGTCTCACCCTCGAACAGCACCGCCTCGATGGCCTGGGCGTCACTGAGGAACAACAGCAGGCTGTCGGCGGCCGCGACCGCTCCGGCCACGCTATCGGCGACCTCGATACCCGCTGCCCTGGCCGCCTCGCGCCCGGCGGCCGAGCGGTTCCAACCGGTCACTGCATGACCCTGGGCGATCAGTCGACCGGCGGCCGCCTGCCCCATCAGACCGAGCCCGAGCACCGCGACCCGCATCGGTTCAGTCTGTGACGTGATAGGGGCGGCTCAGCTCGTGCACCGCCTCGACCATCGCCGCCGGGTGCGCCGGGTCGATATCGGGATGAATACCATGGCCGAGATTGAACACATGGCCCGTGCCCTTGCCGTAGCCCTCGAGGATGCGCCCCACCGACCGTCGGATCACCTCCGGCGAGGCATAGAGGGTGCAGGGGTCGAGGTTGCCCTGCAACGCCACCTGGTCGCCGACCCGGCGGCGGGCGTCCGTGATGTCAGTGGTCCAGTCCAGGCCCAGGGCATCGGCCCCGGTCCCGGCCATCATCTCCAGCCACTGTCCGCCGCCCTTGGTGAACAGCACCACCGGCACCTGGCGGCCCTCGGCCTCACGGGTCAGGCCGTCGACAATTCGCTGCATGTAGGCGAGCGAGAATTCCTTGTAGTGATGCGGTGACAGGGTGCCGCCCCAGGTGTCGAAGATCATCACCGCCTGGGCACCGGCGGCGATCTGGGCGTTCAGGTAGGCGGTGACCGAATCGGCCAGCACCGAGAGGATGCGATGCATCAGCTCCGGCCGCTCGAACATCATGCCCTTGGACTTTGCGAAGTTCTTGGTGCTGCCGCCCTCCACCATGTAGGTGGCCAGTGTCCAGGGGCTGCCGGAGAAGCCGATCAGCGGTACCCGCCCGCCGAGTTCACGGCGGATGGTGCGCACCGCATCCATCACGTATCCCAGTTCCTGTTCCATGTCGGGAATGGCCAGTTGCGCCACTGCCGCCTCGTCCTGCACCGGACGCTCGAAGCGCGGCCCCTCGCCCTCCTCGAAATACAGCCCCAGCCCCATGGCATCGGGCACCGTGAGGATGTCGGAGAAGAGGATGGCGGCATCCAGCGGGAAGCGCTCCAGCGGTTGCAGGGTGACCTCGCAGGCCAGCTCCGGATTTCTGCACAGGTCCATGAAACTGCCGGCCCGGGCGCGGGTGGCCCGATACTCGGGCAGATAGCGCCCGGCCTGGCGCATCATCCATACCGGGGTGTAATCCACAGGCTGACGCAGCAGGGCGCGCAGGAAGGTATCGTTCTTCAATTCAGACACGGCGGGGCTCTTGTCGGCGGCAAAATAAGACGCGCATTGTAACCCAAGGCCAACCACGGCTGCGGGGCTGTGGCGGGATTTCTCCTCGTTCGATCGCCTGGATGACAAGTGGGTCAGGATTGAGAGTGGAGATCGGGATTGATGATGGCCCATCAAAACCCTGGCCGCACCTCAGGCTGAACACAAAAAAGGCGGCCGAAGCCGCCTTTTCATGAACGGATGCAGCGCATCACACCGCCAGATCACTGACACCCATCAGATACGTGTCCACCGCATGGGCACATTGACGGCCCTCGCGGATGGCCCACACCACCAGCGACTGACCGCGACGCATGTCGCCGGCAGTGAACACGCCGTCGATCGAGGTCCTGTAGGCACCCGGGCCGTCCGTCGGCGCCTGGACATTGCCGCTGCCATTCAGGCTGACCTCCAGCTCCTCCAGCATGCCCTCATGCACCGGGTGCACGAAGCCCATCGCCAGGGTCACCAGATCGGTCCTGATCTCGAAGTCGGAACCTTCCACCTCCGACATCTGCCAGTTGCCTTTTTCGTCCTTTTTCCACTCGACCCTGACGCAGCAGGCTGCCTTGACATTGCCATTGCCATCATCGAGGAAGCGCTTGGTGGCGACCGACCACATGCGCTCGACACCCTCCTCCTGGGAGGTGGAGGTACGCAGCTTGTTCGGCCAGTCCGGCCAAGTCAGTGCCTTGTCTTCCTTCTCCGGCGGGCGAGGCATGATCTCGATCTGGGTCACCGAGGCGGCACCGTGCCGGTTGGCGGTGCCGATGCAGTCGGAACCGGTATCACCGCCACCGATGACCAGTACGTGCTTGTCGGCAGCGGAGATGAGCTGCTCACGCGCACCGGGCACCCCCTGCACCACCTTCGAGTTGCGGGTCAGGAAGTCCATGGCGAAATGCACACCCTTGAGCTCCCGCCCGGGCACGGGCAGGTCACGCGGCTTCTCGGAGCCGCCGGCCAGCACCACGGCGTCGAAGTCTGCCATCAGCTGGCGGGCGGGCAGGGTCACGCCGACTTTGTGGTTGGTGTGGAACTCGACACCTTCGGCCCGCATCTGCGAGACCCGACGGTCGAGGAGCCGCTTGTCGAGCTTGAAGTCGGGGATGCCGTAACGCAGCAGCCCACCGATGCGGTCGGCCTTCTCGTAAACCACCACCCGGTGCCCGGCACGGGCCAGCTGCTGGGCGGCGGCCATGCCCGAGGGACCGGAACCCACCACGGCAACGCTCTTGCCGCTCTTGTGCGGCGCGATCTGCGGCTTGATCCAGCCCGCCTCCCAGGCCTTGTCGACAATCGCGCACTCGATGGTCTTGATGGTGACCGGCTCATCGGTGATGTTGAGGGTGCAGGACTCCTGGCACGGCGCCGGGCAGATGCGGCCGGTCATCTCGGGGAAGTTGTTGGTGCTGTGCAGCACCCGGCTGGCCTCCTCCCACTCGCCGCGATACACCAGGTCGTTCCAGTCCGGGATGATGTTGTTGACCGGGCAGCCCTGGTGGCAGAAGGGGATGCCACAGTCCATGCAGCGCGCACCCTGAATCTTCAGTTCGTCTTCGTTGAGTGGAATGACGAACTCGTGAAAATGGGTGACGCGATCGGCGGCCGGTGCATAACCGCGATCATGACGTTCGTATTCCAGAAAACCCGTTGGTTTGCCCATGTTGCTGTACCTTTAGCTGCACTTGCCCGCGTGCGGGCTGCTTATCTTGACGGCCGCCTCAGGCAGCGCTTTTCTTGTCCCGCTGACTGGCCTGCATCTCTTCCAGTGCGCGGCGATAATCCACCGGCATCACCTTGACGAACCTGGGCAGGTATTCCTCCCAGTTGGCAAGGATGTTGGCTGCCACCGCAGAGCCGGTGGCCTCCTGATGCCGGCTGATCAGCTGTTGCAGGCGAATCGCGTCGTAGCGGGTCATGTCACGGCTGATATCCACCTTGCCGTGGGTTTCCAGGTCACCACCGAGATGCTCGGTTGCCTCCAGGGCATCGTCCTCTGCGGCGATAGGTTCCAGCTCCACCATGGCCATGTTGCAGCGACTCTCGAAGTCGCCGGCCTCGTCGAGCACATAGGCGATGCCACCGGACATGCCCGCGGCGAAGTTGCGCCCGGTGGGACCGAGCACGGTGACGATGCCACCGGTCATGTATTCACAGCCATGATCACCGACGCCCTCGACCACCGCCGTGGCACCGGAATTACGCACCGCGAAACGCTCGCCCGCAACACCACGGAAATAGCACTCGCCGCCGATGGCGCCGTAGAGCACGGTGTTGCCGACGATGATGTTGTCTTCCGCCTTGTCGATCTTCGACTCTGCCGGCGGCGCGATGATGATCTTGCCGCCCGACAGACCCTTGCCGACGTAGTCATTGCCCTCGCCGGCAAGGCGGAGCGTGATGCCCCTGGCCAGCCAGGCACCGAGCGACTGACCCGCGGTACCGCGCGCATTGATGCGGAGGGTGTCGTCGGGCAGGCCGGCATGACCGTACTTCTCCGCCACCCGGCCGGACAGCATGGTACCGAAGGTGCGGTTGTAGTTGTGGATGTCGATATCGATCGTTACCTGCTCGCCCGATTCCAGCGCGGGCGCGGCCTGGCGGATCAGCTCGTTGTCGATGGCGGCGTCGAGCCCATGGTCCTGGGTCTCGGTCCAGTGGACCTCCTCGTGGGACGACGACTCCGGCTTGTGCAGCAATCGCGAGTAGTCCAGGCCTTGCGCCTTCCAGTGACTGATAGCGCTGCGCATGTCGAGACGGTCTGACTGGCCGACCATCTCGTCGAAGGTGCGGAAACCCAGCCTGGACATCAGCTGACGGATCTCTTCGGCGACGAAGAAGAAGTAGTTGATGACGTGTTCGGGCTTACCCATGAAGCGCTTGCGCAGTTCCGGGTCCTGGGTGGCCACCCCCACCGGGCAGGTGTTGAGGTGACACTTGCGCATCATGATGCAGCCTTCTGCGATCAGCGGCGCGGTGGCGAAACCGACCTCGTCGGCACCGAGCAGCGCAGCGATGACCACGTCACGACCGGTGCGCATGCCGCCGTCGGCCTGCACCGCGATGCGTGAACGCAGCTTGTTCAGCACCAGGGTCTGGTGGGTCTCGGCAAGGCCGATCTCCCAGGGCGAGCCGGCGTGCTTGATGGAGGTCAGCGGCGAGGCGCCGGTGCCGCCATCGTAACCGGCGATGGTGACGTGATCGGCATGGGCCTTGGACACGCCCGCGGCCACGGTACCGACACCCACCTCGGACACCAGCTTGACGCTGATGCGCGCCTTCGGGTTGACGTTCTTCAGGTCGTGGATCAGCTGCGCCAGGTCCTCGATCGAGTAGATGTCGTGGTGCGGCGGCGGCGAGATCAGGCCGACACCCGGGGTGGAGTGGCGCACCCGCGCGATCTGCGCGTTGACCTTGTGGCCGGGCAACTGACCGCCCTCTCCGGGCTTGGCGCCCTGGGCCATCTTGATCTGGATGTCGTCGGCATTCACCAGGTACTCGGCGGTGACACCGAAGCGGCCCGAGGCCACCTGCTTGATGGCCGAGCGCTCCGGGTTCGTGCTGCCATCGGGCAGCGGGCTGAAGCGGTCGGCCTCCTCGCCGCCCTCGCCGGTATTGGACTTGCCGCCGATGGCATTCATCGCGCGGGCCAGTGTCGAGTGGGCCTCGTAGGAGATCGAGCCGAAGGACATGGCACCGGTGGCAAAACGCTTGACGATCTCCTTCGCAGGCTCCACCTCGTCCAGCGGGACGGGCTCGTCGGCAAACCTGAAAGCCATCAGGCCACGCAGGGTCAGCAGCCGCTCATTCTGTTCATCGATCTGGCGGCTGAACTCGGCAAAGGTCTTGGCGTCGTTGGCACGCACCGAGTGCTGCAGTTTGGCGATGGTATCCGGCGTCCACACATGGTCTTCACCGCGGATGCGGAAGGCATAGTCGCCGCCCACGTCGAGGTGCTTCTTGTAGATCTCGGCATTGCCGAAGGCGTTGCGGTGCCAGCGCACCGCCTCTTCGGCCACCTCGTTCAGGCCGATGCCCTCGATGGTGGTGGTGGTGCCGGTGAAATAGCGATCGATGAACGCACTGGACAGACCGATGGCATCGAAAATCTGCGCGCCACAGTATGACTGGTAGGTGGAGATGCCCATCTTCGACATGACCTTGAACAGGCCCTTGCCGACAGCCTTGATGTAGCGCTTCTGCGCTTCGTCGAAGGACAGCTCCTCCGGCAGTTTGGGCAACTGCTGCTCGATGGTCTCGAAGGCCAGGTAGGGATTGATCGCCTCGGCACCATAGCCGGCCAGGGTTGCGAAGTGATGGATCTCCAATGCCGCGCCGGTCTCCAGCACCAGTCCGGAGACGGTACGCAGGCCCTTGTCGATCAGGTGATGATGGACGGCCGAGGTGGCCAGCAGTGCCGGGATGGCGATATTGTCGGCATCGACATCGCGGTCGGAGAGTATGAGGATATTGTAGCCCTCGCCCACGGCCTGTTCGGCGGCCTCGCACAGGGCCGTCAGGGCGCCCTCCATCCCCGCCGCGCCCGCGGCCGCGGCATAGGTCATGGCCAGGGTCTTGGTGCGGAATGCACCAGCGGAGGTGTCCTCGATGGTGCGCACCCGCTCCAGGTCCTCGTTGCTCAGCACCGGCTGGCTGACCTCCAGGCGCATGTCCTCGCCGCCGCTGGCCAGTCCCAGCAGATTGGGGCGGGGTCCGATCAACGACACCAGGGACATCACGATCTCTTCGCGGATCGGGTCGATGGGCGGATTGGTGACCTGAGCAAAGTTCTGCTTGAAATAGTTCGACAGGTGCTTTGGCTTGCTGGACAGAACGGCGGGTGGGTTATCTGCACCCATGGAGCCGGTACCCTCCTGGCCCGTCACCACCATGGGTGTGAGCAGCATCTTCAGTGCTTCCTGGGTGTAGCCGAAGGCCTGCTGGCGATCCAGCAGGGTCTCGGGATCGGGGGCCATGGGGCCAACAGCCGATGGCAGTTCGTCCAGATGCAACTGGGCCTTTTCCAGCCAGTTACCGTAGGGCTTGGCAGAGGCAAGTTGCGCCTTGATCTCGGCATCGTCGATGATGCGGCCCTCTTCCATGTCGATGAGGAACATCTTGCCGGGCTGCAGGCGCCATTTTTTTATTATCTTTTCTTCCGGAATATCCAGCACACCCATTTCGGAGGCCATCACCACCAGGTCATCCTCGGTGATCAGGTAGCGGGCCGGACGCAGGCCGTTGCGATCCAGCGTCGCGCCGATCTGGCGACCGTCGGTGAAGGCCACGGCGGCGGGGCCATCCCAGGGCTCCATCAGGGCAGCATGGTATTCGTAGAAGGCGCGCCGCTTGTCATCCATCAGCTTGTTGCCGGACCAGGCCTCGGGGATCAGCATCATCATGGCGTGAGCCATGGAATAGCCGCCCATCACCAGCAGCTCGAGGGCATTGTCGAAGCAGGCCGAGTCGGACTGCCCCTCTGGGATCAGGGGCCAGACCTTGTCCAGATCGTCGCCGAGGATGTCGGAGGCCATGGAGTGACGGCGCGCCGCCATCCAGTTGACGTTGCCACGCATGGTGTTGATCTCGCCATTGTGGGCAATCATGCGGAACGGGTGGGCCAGATCCCAGGTGGGGAAGGTGTTGGTGGAGAAGCGCTGGTGCACCAGGGCCAGCGCCGAGGTCATGCGCTCGTCGTTCAGGTCCTGATAGTACTCACCGACCTGTCCGGCCAGCAGCATGCCCTTGTAGAGCACGGTACGCGATGACATGGAGGGTGTGTAGAAAAACTCCCGGCCGGCCATCTCGGAGGCGTGCACATAGTTATCCACCCGCTTGCGGATCACGAACAACTTGCGCTCGAAGGCCTGCTGATCGGCACAGCCTTCACCACGGCCGATGAACACCTGATGGATGTTCGGCTCGGTGGGAATGACACTCTCGCCAAGACCGCTGTTGTCCACCGGCACCTTGCGCCAGCCCAACAGCTTCTGGCCCTCGGCCACGATGGTCTCGCCAAGCAGGTCCTGCAGGGCTGCGCAAGCACTCTCTTCCTGGGGCAGGAAGATCACACCGACCGCATAGTCGCCCTCCGGGGGCAGCTCAAATCCCGCCACCGCACGGAAAAAAGCATCCGGCATCTGCAGCAGGATACCGGCTCCGTCACCGGCCTTGGGATCGGCACCGACGGCCCCCCTGTGCGTGAGACGTTCGAGAATGGTGAGGCCTTGCCTGACGATCTCGTGGCTTTTCTGACCCTTGATATGGGCCACAAAGCCGACGCCGCAGGCATCGTGCTCGTTTGCGGGGTCATACAACCCCTGTCTCGGCGGCAGGGCACCGTTACTCATCGCGAACCTCGTCGAATACTTGGGGGCGGGCGGCAATCGCTGTGCGAAGCAGGCACCAGCCCGGATATTTCGGGGCATGGCTTCAGTAAATCAGATGGGGACAACGGCCCCCAAACTGCACCAAATCCAGCGCAAGGGACCCAATAGGATAATAGAGAAACGGCCTGCAGGCCAGCGGCTGCGGGCGATCCTATGGCCGTACGGCAAACGGGGTATTCAGTGGGAGGTCAGGACGTCAGTTGCCCAACTGGTCCTGCACCGAGGCGAAGCTCCGCGGCCAGACGTCCTTGCGGACGGCCGCAGGCAGCTGTCGACTCGCCGCGAGCGCACTGCCACGGTCAGGAAAAGCGCCCCACACCAGGGAATACCAGGGTCTGCCATTGAGTTCCCGCACAATCACGCCATAAGGTCGCGGCAGGCCATGCTCCTGTACAAAGCGCTCGATCGCGGAGCGCTCACGCGCTCCGACCAGTTGCAGCGTGTAGTGACCAGGCGGCTGGGTGCGTAACCAGGTCTCGCTGCTGTCAGCGGTCACCTCGGCCTTCTCCTTTGCGACCGTGTCCGCGGCCGGGGCATCTGGCTGCGACTCGGCGGGTGGTGGGGTGGCCGGTGCGATCTCTTTCATTGCATGAGCAGGGTTGGCAGTTTGCACCCGCTCATCGGTGGCGGCTTCATCGTTCGTTATCTCGACGTCAGGGGCGGGCTCGGGGGCTTGCGCGATGGTTGCCACCGCCTCTTCGGGCTTATGCTCTTTGGTCACAGGTGTGGCCGGGGGCTCGGTCTGTTCGATATCACCCATCTGCGGCAGCGGCGCCTCATGCAACGGGGCGGGCTCGGACGATTCCGGCGCGGCGACGACGGGCTGTTGCGGTGGCAGCGGCAACAACGTCTGATAATCATCCGACGCCGCGCCGTCCTCGAACAGCCGGTTGATGTCATCCTGAAACCACAGGGCCAGAAGCACCACGGCCGCCAGCAGGATTAACGCCGTCACCGTGCGCCCTCCGCCCGGAGCACGCCGGGAACGGGCATCCCGCGGCGGCGTCCTGCCCTCCATTTGATCGATGATCAGGCCTGGCAATCCCTGACTGGTCTTGAACAGCCGGGCCACGTCGACGGCTGAAACCGACACACCGGCCCGCCGCCCGAGGTAGGCCACAAACTCCTTAGTCTCTTCCAGGCTGAACGCTGGCAGGTCGATCTCCCGGATATGGGATCGAAGGGCCGGGCTGGCCAGACCGGCACCGACAAGGACGAATCGCACCCCCGCATCGGCCATGTCCAGCATGGCCTGCTGGGCGTTGGCGGTAAGCCGCTCCCCGTCATCAACGATCACCAGCAACGGCTTGTCGTCGGAGCTTGACTCGATCACGGCATCCCAGTCCGCCGGCATGGGCGATGGCGGCAGACCGAGTTGGCGCGCAACCGCCACTGCAAGCTCCTCCCCTGTCTTCAGCGGCACCGACAGCACGCGAAAATCCTCGCGCAGCAATGTGGCCAGATGATTGGCGAAGGTCGTCTTTCCCAGTCCACGGGGTCCGCAGACACAGGGCATTTCACGGGTATTGTGGAGCAGATGGATGATCAGATTGACGCACTGACTGCGCCGGTCGGTGTCGAAGTAGTCGGCCGTCGGCGGCATGGCCGGAGCGGTCTTCGGCGCCTCAGTAGCCATTCACCGTATCCCGCAGGATGTCGGGATCGAACCCGGAGGTGATCACTGCCTGCCCAATTCCCTTCAGCAAAACCAGGCGCAGCTGCCCGTCGAGGACTTTCTTGTCGACCGCCATCAATGACAGGAAACGCTCCCCAGTCATGCCCTCGGGCGGCCGCACCGGCAGATTCGCCCTGGCCACCAGCCGCACGATGCGGGTCCGGTCCTCCTCGCTCAACCACCCCAATCGGCACGACATATCGGCAGCCA
>JANTHH010000104.1 GCA_024762485.1 Chromatiales bacterium | reverse complement strand
GCTGCCAGCATCGAGGCCGACTACATGGCCGTGTCCTTCGTGCGTTCGGCCGATGATGTGCACGAGGCGCGCACCCTGCTGCGTGCCGAAGGTGGTCAGGGTGGCATCGTCTCCAAGATCGAGCGCGCCGAGGCCCTGGACTGCATCAAGGACATCATCGATGCCTCCGATGCCATCATGGTGGCGCGCGGTGACCTGGGCGTTGAGATCGGCGATGCCGAACTGCCCGCAGTGCAGAAGTCGCTGATCAAGACCTCGCGCGCCATGAACTGTGTGGTGATCACGGCCACCCAGATGATGGAGTCGATGATCCAGAATCCGATCCCGACCCGCGCCGAGGTGTTCGACGTCGCCAATGCCGTACTCGACGGCACCGATGCGGTGATGCTGTCCGCCGAGACCGCAGCCGGAAAGTACCCGGCGAAGGCCATCGAGGCGATGGATCGTGTCTGCAAGGAGGCCGAGAAGCAGGCGATCACACTGCAGTCCGATCACCGGTTGCATTCGGTGTTCGGCCGCATCGACGAGGCCATCGCCATGGCCACGATGTATACCGCGAACCACCTTGGTGTTGCCGCCATCGCGTCACTCACCGAGTCCGGGTCCACTTCGAAATGGATGTCCCGCATCTCTTCGGGGATACCGATCTATGCCTTGACGCCCCATGTGTCGACGCGTAGAAAAGTCACCCTGTTTCGCGGTGTCTACCCGGTCAGTTTCAATACCGACGGACTGACCTCGCAGGAGGCAAATGTCGAGGTGATCGAGGAGCTGCAGCGCCGTGGCGCTGTGCGCGACGATGACCTGGTGATCATCACCAAGGGTGACATGACCGGGGTGTCGGGCGGTACCAACGTGATGAAGATAGTCAGGGTCGGCCAGCACCTGTTGTCCGAGGACGGGTGACCTGAATGTGGCCCCAATTCCGAATTTTTTGAATACGACGAATCAAGTTTAAGGAGAGAGAAACATGGCACTGATTTCCATGCGTCAACTGCTCGATTACGCCGCCGAGAATGATTTCGGCATGCCAGCGTTCAATGTCAACAACATGGAGCAGGTGCACGCCATCATGCAGGCGGCTGACGAAACCGACAGCCCCGTCATCATGCAGGGTTCTGCCGGTGCGCGTTCCTATGCGGGCGAACCCTTCCTGCGTCACCTGATCACCGCGGCGGTGGAGATGTATCCTCACATCCCGGTGGTGATGCACCAGGACCACGGCTCCGAGCCCGGCGTCTGCCTGCGCTCCATCCAGTCCGGTTTCACCTCGGTGATGATGGACGGCTCCCTGATGCCCGACATGAAGACCCCCTCCACCTACGAATACAACGTCGAAGTGACCCGCAAGGTCGTCGAGATGGCCCACGCGGGTGGTGTCTCAGTCGAAGGCGAACTGGGCTGCCTGGGCTCGCTTGAGACCGGCGAAATGGGCGAGGAAGACGGCCACGGTGCCGAGGGCAAGCTGGACATGGATCAGCTGCTGACCGGCGTGGAAGAGGCCGCTGACTTCGTGGAAAAGACCGGCGTGGACGCCCTGGCCATCGCCATCGGCACCTCCCACGGTGCCTACAAGTTCACCAAGGAGCCGACCGGTGACATCCTGCGTATCGACCGCATCAAGGAGATCCACGAGCGCATCCCCAACACCCACCTGGTGATGCACGGTTCTTCTTCGGTGCCGCAGGACTGGCTGGAGATCATCAACAGCTTCGGCGGCGACATGGGGCAGACCTATGGCGTGCCGGTCGAAGAGATCCAGGAAGGCATCAAGAACGGCGTGCGCAAGGTCAACATCGATACCGACCTGCGCATGGCCTCCACCGGCGCGGTGCGCAAGTTCCTGGCCGAGAATCCCTCCGTGTTCGATCCCCGCAAGTTCCTCAAGGCATCCACCGAGGCCATGAAGGACATCTGCAAGGCCCGTTACGAGGCCTTCGGTTCTGCGGGTCACGCGCAGAAGATCAAGCCCGTCAGTCTCGAAGAGATGTACAAGCGTTACGAAAAGGGCATGTGATCCCGCCCTGTGAATCTTCGTGATTCGGGTGAGTCGAAAAAAGGCGCCATTTGTGGCGCCTTTTTTTTGGATGGTGAACAGCTGTCTGCACGGCAGCGAATGAAGTGAGGTGGTTGTGATGAACAGGTTGATGGGTATGAGCCGGGCCATGCGTGTTCTGACGATGATCTGGTGGTCGTGTGGCCTGCTGGCTGCCCTGCCGGCCCAGGCAGAAGAGGTCGCGGGGCCGGCACACAAGGTGGTCTACCAGTGCAACAAGGGTGGGGAGGCCGACTACAAGTCGTTGCTCTTCAGCGTCAGCGCGATGAAGGAAAAATATGGCGACGATATCGACATCGTGGTGGTCTGCCACGGACCCGGCATCCATCTGCTGGCAAAACATCCGAAACGCTACGTCCCGGAGGACGTCCAGGAGAAGATGAGCTATCTCGATACCTTCGGCGTCAAGTTCCACGCCTGTGGCAACACCATGAAGGGCTATGGGTGGCACGAGGAGGACATGCTCGACTTCGCCGAGGTGGTGGAGATCGGAGCAGACGACCTGATGCTGCTGCAGGAACAGGGATACACCTACCTGTCCTGGTGATCCCCCTTTAGGGAAACTCTGATTTATTCTGAGTTTCCGAGGCACATGGATGTGCCGCCAAAACCGGTCGCTGTAAGCGACTGATTTTGAAGCAAGCTGCAAACCGCGTTTGCAGCGCAGCGTGCTCTGAGAAGTCCAGGATGGACTTATTCAGAGCTTCCTTAGTAGAGAGCCAGCGGCGGCTGTTCGAGGGCCCGCTGCTGCTGTGCCAGGGTGATGAAGTGTTCCTCCCAGTACTGCGCGGTGCCGAACCAGGGGAACGCAAGGGGAAAGGCAGGGTCGTCCCAGCGGCTGGCGAGCCAGGCGGCGTAGTGGATGATGCGCAGCCCGCGCAGTGGCTCGATGAGGGCAAGTTCGCGGGTGTCGAAGGGCCGGAATGTACGGTAGCCCTCGATTACCGCATCGAGCTGCCAGGTCATCTCAGCGCGATCGCCGGCGATCAGCATCCATAAATCCTGCACCGCGGGCCCCATGCGGCAGTCGTCCATGTCCACGAAATGCGGCCCGGCATCGGTCCACAGCAGGTTGCCCGGATGACAGTCGCCGTGCAGGCGAATCTCTCTGGCCCCGACCGATCTGAAGATATCCTCGATTGCCGCCAGCAACGGTTCCACGGTGCTGAGATAGCGGCTGCGCAGTTCGTCCGGCAACTGGCCCGAGGCGAGCAGGGCCTGCACGGCATCCTGACCGAATGTCTGCGGATTGAGGGTGGGCCTGTGGGCGAAGGGACGCTCCGCTCCGAGTTGATGGATGCGGCCGAGAAATCTGCCGATCCATTCCAGCTTGTCGGGGTTCTCGAGGTCCGGGCTGCGTCCTCCCTGGCGAGGAAACAGAGCGAAGCGGAAGCCCTCGTGTCGATGCAGCGTCTGACCTGTGGCATTGGCCAGCGGGGCGACCACGGGGATCTCTGCGCCCTGCAGTGACCGGCTGAAGTCATGCTCCTCGGCGATGGCCTCGTCAGACCAGCGGCCGGGGCGGTAGAACTTGGCGATCAGCGGAGAGGCCTCGTCTATGCCCACCTGCAGCACCCGGTTCTCGTAGCTGTTCAGTGACAGCAGGCGGCCGTCCGGGATAAAGCCAGCGGCCTCGACGGCATCGAGGATGGTGTCCGGGTCCAGCCGGTCGTAGGGGTGGCTCACGGGTTCAGTCGACGGCGAAGCCGGCCTGGCGCAGGACCCGGCGCAGACGCCTCGGGTCGAAGCCGTCGACCCGTTCCCGGCCGACGACGAGCACCGGCACGCCGCGGGCACCGAGGCGGCGAAACTCGGCCTCGGCGCGGCGGTTGCGGGTGACATCCTGCTCCTGGAAGGGTACATGCGAGCGCCGCAGCAAATCGCGCAGCTGGCGGCAGTGGCCACAGCCGGGGGCGGTGTAGAGGGTGATGCGGGGCATCTTGGCTGCCATGGCTGCGCTTTCTGCTGGAGGGTGGCGACGAAATCAACGGCCGGTCAGCCGACGCTCCGCCTCGCGGTATTTTTCTGCTGTCTTGGCGATGATCTCTGCGGGCAACTCCGGGCCTGGCGGTGTCTTGTCCCAGTCCAGGGTCTCCAGGTAGTCACGCACGAACTGCTTGTCGAAGCTCGGCGGGCTGATGCCCGGACGGTACTGATCGGCAGGCCAGAAGCGGGAGGAGTCCGGGGTCAGCACCTCGTCGATCAGGTGCAGCGTGCCGTCATCGTCGAGACCGAATTCGAACTTGGTGTCGGCGATGATGATGCCGCGCTCCAGGGCATAGGCAGCGCTCTCGCTGTAGATCTTCAGGCTGATGTCGCGTACCTGTTCAGCCAGTTCCTGGCCGAGCAGATCGACAGTGCTGGCAAAGTCGATGTTCTCATCATGTTCGCCGATCGCGGCCTTGGTGGACGGGGTGAAGATGGCCTCGGGCAGCTTGTCGGCCAGTCGCAGGCCCTGCGGCAAGGGGATGCCGCAGACCGCGCCGGTCTGCTGGTAGTCCTTCCAGCCGGAGCCGATCAGGTAGCCGCGCACAATCGCCTCGACGGGCAACGGCTTGAGCTTTTTCACCACGATGGCGCGGTCGCCGAGACGGGCACGCTGTGCGGGGTCGGTCACCACCGCATCCAGCGGGACATCCGATAGGTGATTGGCGATCAGGTCCCGGGTGCGGCCGAACCAGAAATTGGCCACCCGGGTGAGCACCTCGCCCTTGCCCGGGATGGGCTGGGGCAGTACCACGTCGAAGGCAGACAAGCGGTCGGTGGTGACGATCAGCATGTGATCGGCATCGACGTCGTAGATGTCGCGCACCTTGCCGCGGCTGATCAACGGCAGCGGCAGGTCGGACTGGTAGAGCGCCGGGCTTTCGGACATGGCGGGGGTTCCGTAGTGAAAACGACGGGATTATACCCGAGCGTGGCGGCCTCGGGATTTACGGGGTGCTGCCAGGCGGACTATGCTTTGCACCATGGAAGAGACAGCACAGCAGACATTCCTGCAGGATTTCAAGGGCAGTTTCACCTCCGCCCTGCGCTGGCCGCAGCTCGATGCACTGTGGGAAAGGGTGCTCGCCCACCCGGAGGGCTGGTATCTCTATGCGGTGGGTGAGCCACCGCCGCAGGCGCCCGCCACGGCCGACGAGTGTCGCCAGCTGGTGAAGGAGCTGGATGCACTGCTGCACCGCGAGCACGACGAGGACTATTGCGGCATCGTCTATGCGGACAATCTCGACGAGCCTGCCATGATCAAGGTCTACGATCCAAACAACCTGGGTGTTTCCTGCGGCTACAGCACCAATCCGCCCCTGCCGGGCTGGGTGCTGAGCCGGATCCCTCCGGTCGATCTGCCGGCGGCACGGGCGCAGCCGGCGGGCAGGCGTCGCTGGTGGCAGCGTATCCTCGGCGGCTAATACCCGGCCAGTGTCGTGGTTTTGTGGCCGGGCCAGATGGTAGACTCGCGGCATTATCGACTGGAAACTTGCGGAATTCCCCGCCACGGACCGATGTCCGTGATCCGACCCTCTGGAGTGTTGGCATGGCAGACAAAGACGATCAGATGATGATCGATCTCACCCGGGCCGTAATGCAGTTGCTCGATGGCTGGCGCCTGGAGACGAGCGAGATGCAGGCGATGCTGGCGATGCCGGACAATGTCCGCTCGCGCGCCTTCCACAAGTTCCGCGAGGGGCAGCAGGCCTTCCCCGAGGATCCGGCGGTGCTGCGCCGCTCGCATTACCTGCTGCGTATCGCCGATGCGCTGCGCACCACCTATCCGCGCAATCCGGAAATGGGTGGACGCTGGCTGCGCCAGGGTCACCGCCGCTTTGGTAACCGTTCACCCCTGACCATCATCCTCGAAGGTGGTGAAGGCGGACTGGTCGCCGTGCTGTCCGAACTCGATTGCACCTTCTCCTGGGACCTGACTGGCTCCACGGCTGGCACCGCCAGCCACTGACCTCCTCGGCGTAGAGCCATCATGGGGGCCGTGTCCCGGCCCCCAGTCCCCTCGCACAACCCTTCGTCGGCATCCCTCTAAAGTTCTGCATTTTCACGCCGTTAGTCCATGTGTACACCGTATGGAGCGCATAAGAAAATGTTCAACCTGCTGAATCAACTCTCGATCAAACAGAAGCTCTGGGGCCTGTCGGGCTTTCTACTGGTCATCCTCATGGTGCTGGCGGCCGCGGGTCTGACGGGTCTGTCGGCGACGGAGCGCCAACTGGGCAAGGTGGTTGAACGGATTCAGCCCGCGGTGCTGGCGGCGCTCGATGTCGAGACCGGTACGCAGAAGGTGGGGAGTTCCCTCGGCTTCTACCTGAAGAGTAGCGAGGCCGCCTACAAGGAGAGCTACCAGGCGGCGCTCGCCGGCCTGAAGCAGAAGATGGATCACCTGCGCGAGACGGTTGCCAGGCTCGATCAGCCCGAATTGCTGGCGAAGGTTGACGCCATCGAGACCAAGGAAAAGCAGCTGGCCAGTTATGAGCCGGAGATCATCAAGCTGGTCTCGAATCCGGCGGCCAACATGCCGGCCCTGGCCATCACCAGCAACAACGTCAATCCCATCAATCGCACCCTGATGCAGACCTTCAACGAGATGATCTCGGCAGAGGAAGAGGCACAGGCCGAGCTGCGTGACGAGATCGCCAGCTTCGAGCCGGTGCTGAAGGAAAACGCCTATGGTGAGAGGGTGATCGATACCAGCGCGAAGCCGCCGGTGGATGAGCTGCAAAAGCGTATGAAGTTGGGCGAGCTGCTGCAGGAGCTGCGCTACACCTGGACCCAGGTCGCCAACGGCATCCGTGGCTTCGTTGCCTTCCGCCAGCCCAGCATGGTCGACAACACCCGGCTCTATCTGCAGCAGAACGGCGAGATCCTCGACAAGATCAAGGCCATGGGTGACATCCTGACCTTCGAGCAGGCCGATGCCGTTGAACGAGTCACGGAAAATCGTGACAAGTATGCCGCCGAGGCCGAGAAGATCTTCAAGGTGCACGGCGGCGAGAAGGCCTACCGGGATGTCTACCTGATGCGTACCGAGATCGGCCCACTGATGACCGATCTGTCGAAGGATATCGATGGCCTGGTCGGTACCCTGCGTGACAGCATCGAGGCCACCAGCGCCGATCTGTCCAGCCAGGTCAATGGCACCCAGGCGATGATGATCATCCTCCTGGGTGTCGGCCTGGTGGGCGGCCTGCTGGTGGTCTGGCTGGTGAGCGGCTCGATCTGCCGTAAGGTGTCCGCGGCGGTGTCGGCGATGGAGGAGATTGCCGAGGGTGATGGCGATCTTACCCGCGAACTGAACCTGGGTGGCGGCAAGGACGAACTGTCCCGCCTGGCAACCGCATTCAACACCTTCCTGGCCAAGATCCGTCACACCGTGACCCAGGTGTCCGAGGCGGTGGACGGACTCACCAGCGCCTCCCGCGAGATGGCCGAGGTCAGTCGCCAGGCGGCTGATGGCACCAGTATGCAGCGCGAGGAATCCGAGCGCGTCGCCACTGCCACCACCGAGATGCTCAGCACGGCCCACGAGGTGGTGGACATGGCGAAGACCGCATCGGAATCGGCCAGTTCGGCACAGAATGCCGCTGACCGGGGGCGCAGTATCGTCGAGCAGACGCGCACCGCCATCGACCGCCTGGCCGGCGACGTGGAACAGGCGGCCAACGTCATCAACGAACTCGAGCAGGACAGCGACCGCATCGGCGGCGTGCTCGATGTGATCCGCGGCATCGCCGAGCAGACCAACCTGCTGGCACTCAATGCCGCCATCGAGGCGGCCCGCGCCGGTGAGCAGGGTCGCGGTTTCGCGGTGGTGGCCGACGAGGTCCGCACCCTGGCCAGTCGTACCCAGGAGTCCACTGAAGAGATCCACAGCATGATCGAGAAACTGCAGTCGGCCTCGCGCCAGGCAGTGAAGGTGATGGAGACCGGGCGCAGCCAGGCCGGCTCCACCGTCGAGCAGGCCGAGGGCACGCACGCGGCACTGGCCGAGATCGTCACCGAGGTGAGCACCATCACCGAGCGCAATACCCAGATCGCCGCTGCGGCGGAGACCCAGAGCCAGGTGGCCGAGGAGATCAACCAGAACCTGGTCAACATCAGTGATGTGGCCGAGCAGACCAACCGCGGTGCGGTGGATCTGCAGCACTCCACCCAGGAACTGGAGGCACTGGCCGGCCGCCTCAATCAACTGGTGCACGCCTTCAAGGTCTGATCCAACATCCGGTGGCCGACAGGGATGGTCGAGCAGCCACCGGTTCATGCCGGGCTGATGGCGCGGGGTATCTGGGGTATTCTCAGGTGCCCCTTTTTTTGTGGATGACGCACACCATGGGTCCTGTCACAGCGCAAGATCTTCCCGACTGGGTGTGCTGGCTGGCCCAGGACGCCGACGGCACCTGGTGGGGCTACGAGGTGGAGCCGAACCAGCATCATCAGGGTTGGTACGAGAACGAGGTGGGACGTTCACTGCGGCTGCGGCGGGACGCGCCCAACCCCGACTGGGAGCAGACTGTACAAAAAGTGCACTGGATTGCTTCGGGTCCGCTATAATTCGCGGCCGCTCAAGCTAACCTACTGGTGCCCCCCGTGATCGAGAATCTCCGTAACATCGCCATCATCGCCCACGTCGACCATGGCAAGACAACCCTGGTGGATGAACTGCTCAAACAGTCGGGCACCCTCGGCGAGCGCTTCGGCGAGGTCGAGCGGGTGATGGACTCCAACGACCAGGAGAAGGAGCGGGGCATCACCATCCTCTCCAAGAACACCGCCATCCGCTGGAACGACTACCGCATCAATATCGTCGACACCCCTGGACACGCCGACTTCGGCGGCGAGGTGGAGCGGGTGCTGTCCATGGTGGATTCGGTGCTGCTGCTGGTGGATGCCCAGGAAGGCCCGATGCCGCAGACCCGATTCGTCACCCAGAAGGCCTTCAATCACGGCCTGCGTCCCATCGTGGTGGTGAACAAGATCGACAAGCCCGGTGCACGCCCCGACTGGGTCATCGACCAGGTGTTCGAGCTGTTCGACAACCTCGGCGCCAGCGACGAGCAACTGGATTTCCCCATCATCTATGCCTCGGCCATCAACGGCTATGCCTCCGAGGACGACAGCGTGCGCGAGGGCGACATGACGCCGCTGTTCCAGGCCATCGTCGAGCACTGCCCGGCACCGGACGTGGACCCGGAGGGGCCCTTCCAGATGCAGGTCTCCAACCTGGACTACAACAGCTATGTCGGTGCCATCGCGGTGGGTCGGGTCACCCGTGGTTCGGTCAGGCCGGGCCAGCAGGTGATGGTGCACAAGTACGACGGCGAGCTGCACAAGGGCAAGATCGGACTGGTCTACGGCTACATGGGGCTGGAGCGTGTCGAGGTGGAGGAGGCCTCTGCGGGCGATATCATCGCCATTACCGGTATCGAGGCACCCAATGTTTCGGACACCCTGTGTGATCCGGAACACGTGGAGGAGCTGCCACCGCTGGCGGTGGACGAGCCCACCGTGTCCATGACCTTCCAGGTGAACGCCTCGCCCTTCGCCGGCAAGGAAGGCAAGTATCTGACCTCCCGCCAGCTCAAGGACCGGCTGGAGCG
>JANTHH010000103.1 GCA_024762485.1 Chromatiales bacterium | reverse complement strand
AGGATGCCGCGCTGATGCTCACGGGCATGGCCGGCTTCGACGAGCGTGATTCCACCGTCGCCGAGCGCCCGGTGGACGACT
The DNA here is from genome assembly GCA_024762485.1 of Chromatiales bacterium. Classification (GTDB taxonomy): domain Bacteria; phylum Pseudomonadota; class Gammaproteobacteria; order Chromatiales; family Chromatiaceae; genus JANTHH01. The sequence goes on along the minus strand of JANTHH010000103.1, from coordinate 9,600 downwards.
ATGCCGGCGCATTGGGACGCGAGCTCAAGGGCCTGAAGATCGGTCTGGTGAAGGAGTTCTTCGAGCAGGGGCTGGACGGCGCCGTGGCGGCCTCCATCGAGGCCGCCGTCGACGAGTTGCGGCGCCTGGGTGCCGAGACAGTGGAGATCAGCCTGCCCAACTCGGGGCTGTCGGTACCGTCCTATTACGTGGTCGCCCCGGCCGAGTGTTCCTCCAACCTGTCGCGCATGGACGGGGTGCGCTTCGGCCATCGCTGCGAAGACCCGAAGGACCTGCAGGATCTGTACGAACGCTCGCGCTCCGAGGGCTTCGGCGACGAGGTGAAGCGGCGCATCCTCATCGGCACCTATGCCTTGTCGGCCGGTTACTACGACGCCTATTACCTGAAGGCACAGAAGGTGCGTCATCTGATCGCCGATGACTTCAGGCAGGCGTTTGAAAAGGTCGACGTGATCCTCGGCCCGACCACGCCGGGCACGCCCTTCCGCCTCGGAGAAAAGACGGACGACCCGGTGTCCATGTACCTGTCCGACATCTACACCATCGCGGTCAACCTGGCGGGCCTGCCCGGTCTGTCCATGCCGGTTGCCCCGGCCAATGGTCTGCCGGTGGGCATGCAGCTGATCGGCAACTATTTCCAGGAGGGGCGGCTGTTGAACGTGGCGCACCGGTTACAACAGGCGACGGACTGGCACCGGGCCGTCCCCGGCGGCTTCGAGTAAGGGGATAATCGACATGCAGTGGGAAACCGTCATCGGCCTCGAGATCCATACCCAGCTGGCCACCAAGTCCAAGATCTTCTCCGGCGCATCGACCGCTTACGGGGCCGAGCCCAACACCCAGGCCTGTGCCGTGGACCTGGGCCTGCCCGGCGTGCTGCCGGTACTGAACAGGGAGGCGGTGCGCATGGCGGTGCGCTTCGGCAAGGCGATCGGCGCCGAGGTGGCTGCGCGCAGCGTGTTCGCGCGCAAGAATTACTTCTACCCCGATCTGCCGAAGGGCTACCAGATCAGCCAGTTCGAGCTGCCCATCGTCGGCAGGGGCGAGGTGGAGATCGACCTCGGCGAGGGTGCCGGCAAGCGGATCGGTGTCACCCGTGCCCACCTCGAGGAGGATGCGGGCAAGTCGCTGCACGAGGACATCCACGGCATGACCGGGATCGATCTCAACCGCGCCGGCACCCCGCTGCTGGAGATCGTCTCCGAACCGGACATGCGTTCGGCAAAGGAGGCGGTGGCCTACGCCCGCAAGATCCACCAGATCGTCACCTTCATCGGCATCTGCGACGGCAACATGCAGGAGGGTTCGTTCCGGGTCGACGCCAACGTGTCGGTGCGACCCCGCGGGCAGGCCGAATTCGGCACCCGGGCCGAGCTGAAGAACATCAACTCCTTCAAGTTCATCGAGAAGGCGATCAATTTCGAGGTCGAGCGCCAGATCGATCTCATCGAGTCCGGTGGCACGGTGGTGCAGGAGACCCGCCTGTACGATGCCAACAAGGACGAGACCCGCCCCATGCGCTCCAAGGAGGAGGCCAACGACTACCGCTACTTCCCCGACCCGGACCTGCTGCCGGTGGAGATCGATCAGGCCTTCATCGACGAGGTGGTGGCGGCGATGCCCGAGCTGCCGGATGCCAAGCGCGCCCGCTTCGCAATGGAATACGGGCTGTCCGATTACGACGCGCAGGTGCTCACCGCCAACCGCGCGCTGGCGGACTATTTCGAGGTGGTGGCGAAGACCGGCGGCGATGCCAAGCTGGCGGCCAACTGGGTAATGGGCGAGCTGTCCGCGGCACTGAACAAGGCTGGCCTGGACATCGGCGCCAGCCCGGTCGACGCCGAACAGCTCGGTGGACTGGTGGCGCGCATCGCCGACGACACCGTCTCCGGCAAGATCGCCAAGGACGTGTTCGCCGCCATGTGGGCGGGCGAGGGCACGGCCGACGCGATCATCGAGGCCAGGGGGCTGAAGCAGATCACCGACACCGGGGCGCTCGAGGCGATCGTCGATGCGATCATCGCGGACAATCCGGCGCAGGTGGAGAACTACCGCAATGCTGAGCCCGACAAGCAACCGAAGATGATCGGTTTCTTCGTCGGCCAGGTGATGAAGAAGACCCAGGGCAAGGCGAACCCGAAGCAGGTCAACGAGCTGCTGCGCAGCAAGCTCGCTGGCTGAGGAACCGTGCCCGCGGGCAGATCTATTCCAGGGCCTGCGGTTCCGCGTTCCAGTGACCGGACCGCAGCCAGTCGACCAGTTCCGCCTCGGGCATGGGGCGGGCGATATGGTAGCCCTGGGCCTGGTCGCAACCCATCTCGCGCAGCCGTTCCAGGGTCGGCTGATCCTCGATGCCTTCCGCCACCACAGACAGCCCCAGGCCATGGGCCAGGGCGATGGTGGAGCGGACGATGATGACATCCGCGTCGTCCTCCAGCATGTCGCTGATGAAGGAGCGGTCGATCTTCAGGGTGTGGGGCTGCAGACGCTTGAGATTGGCCAGTGACGAGTGACCGGTGCCGAAGTCGTCCACCGACAGGCGGATCCCCAGACCCCGCAGGCGCTCCGCCTGCTGCAGGGACAGCGCGGGGTTGCGCATCAACGCCGACTCGGTGATCTCCAGCTCGAACGACCCCGGGTCAACCGGATGCTCCTGCAGCAGCCTGGCGAGGTCATGGGTGCAGTTCTGGTCCCCGAGATTCTGCATCGACAGGTTGGCCGCCAGCTGAAGGTCGAAGCCGTGCTGCCGCAGCCGCTGCAGGGCGGCGATCGCGGCGGCCATCACCCAGCTGGTCAGCGGGTGGATCAGGTCGCTCATCTCGGCCAGCGGGATGAACTTGTCCGGCGGCACCATGCCCAGGGTCGGGTGCTGCCAGCGCACCAGTGCCTCGCAGCCGGTCACCGTCTGTCGCTGCAGATCCACCTTGGGCTGGAAATGCAACAGCAGCTGATCGTCCCGGATCGCCGTTCCCAGTTCCGCCATCAGCGCCAGGCGCTCCGGCGTGTTGGTGTCGAGGGATGGCGTGTAGACCTGGATGCTGCTGGTCTGCGCCTTGGCGGCGTACATGGCGACATCGGCGCAGCGCAGCAGTTCGTGGCTGTTGCTCGCATGTTCGGAATAGTAGGCGATGCCCAGGGTGCCGCTGAGTTCGAGCTTGACGGTGTCGTTGCGAAACGGACGCCGGACGGCCTCGAGCACGGCGCCGGCGATGTCCGTGTAGTGATCGTCATCGGGTTGTCCGTGGATGAGGATGGCGAACTCGTCTCCACCGAGGCGGTAGGGGGTGAGCGGCAGCCGGGTGGCGGCTTCGCGCAGTTGTTCGGCCACGTGCTGGAGTGCCTGGTCGCCGATCTGGTGGCCCAGCGAATCGTTGATTTCCTTGAAGCGGTTGAGATCCAGCAGGCACAGGGCCCAGCAGGGCTGTCCGGAATTCATTGCCGCGATACGCCGCTCGCAGTCCTGGTGCAGGGCTTCGCGGTTGGGCAGTTGCGTGAGGCTGTCATGTGAGGCGCGGTAGGCCAGGGTGTCCATGTGGCGGATGTTGGTCATCGCCAGGGAGACCGTCCTGCCGACCGTGTTCAGTATCTCCAGCTCGGTCTCATCCGGTTTGTAGTGGTCATGGAAGCCGAGAAACAGGGCGCCAAGAGGCTCATCGCCCTGCAGTAGCGGGATCACCACGGTGGAGTGATAACCGGCAGTGCGCAGCAGGTGGTGTACCGGTGCAGATGCCCTCGAATCCGTGTGCAGGTCATGGCTGGTGACGATCTGCCGATCGGCCAGTGCGATGGCCGTCAGGGTGCCTGTCAGTTCGAGGCGGTGCCCCAACGCCTCGTCGATGGTCTCGAAACCGCGGGTGGCCACCACCCGCAGCTGCTGGGTGTCGGGTTCCAGTTCGAGAAAGCCCGACGAGGGTGCATGGCTGAGCTGGGCCAGGCTGGCGAGGGTCTGGCGCGCCACCTGCTCGATGTCCTGGGCCTGATGGAGCTGGGCGGCGAGATCGGTGAGCAGGCCCAGGTGAGCGGCATGCCGGCGCAGCTTGGTCTCTGACTCGCGCAGTGCAGCCTCGGCCTGCTTGCGCCGGGTGATGTCGCGTACCACGGCCATCAGGTGGGGGCGGTTCTTCAGCTGCAACCCCACCAGTGTCACCTCCGCATCGAAGGGTGTGCCATCGAGGCGGATGTGGCGCCACTCGAACTGTTGCTGCTGCCCGGCCAGTGCGCTGTCGATCAGCTGCAGAGCCTTCTCGGTGGAATCGCGGCCGTCTGGCTGTTGCGGGGGCGAGAACAGGTAGGGGGGTGAGCCGATGATGTCGGCTCGGCTGCAACCATATATCTCCAGCGTCTTCGGGTTGCAGTCGACGAAGCGGTCTTCATCCATGATGAAGATGGCATCGCCGGCGTGGTTGAACAGCTGACGGTAGCGTTGCTCACTGTCACGTGTAGCCTGGTAAAGCAGCAGCTGGGAGATCAGGTCCGAAACGGAGAGCAGGAAACGCTGTTCGTCGTCATGCCAGTGACGGGTGCCGCCGACGTGCTCGATGCAGACCACGCCGTAGGTCTGTCCGGTCTGGCGGATGGTGGCATCGAGCATGGCGCCGATGCCCAGCGGCTGCAGATAGTGCCGGGCGAACTCCCGGGTCCGTGGGTCATGCTCGGCATCCTCTGCATCGATGAAACGGCCCTGGTTCAGGGCGCGGAAATAGGCGGGATAATCCGCCTGCGCCAACTCCACCCCGCCGCTGTGCCCCTGCGATGCCTGGTAGAGATCGAGCGAACGCAGGGTCGCATCCGGCGCCTCGCCCTCCAGGCGCCAGATGCTGGCACGTTTCACCTGCAGTACCCCGGCCAGCGTTTCGGTGATCCGCTGCAGTGCGGGTGCTTCGTCCAGCTGCCACAGCGACCAGTCGGTGGCGAGTGCGAAATAGACCTCGTCGAGGGTTTGCCCGTTCATCGGCTGCGGGTTGGGAGGGGTGTCACTCATGGTTCGGCGTGCAGTCCATTGCCACTCATCCGCTGGCTGGTTTGTCAGGCTGGTGATGGGAACTGTAGCAAAATGTTCCGCCCAGCCCTTGATCAGGTGAGGGCGGTCTCCGGGATCACCTGGTTGCGGCCGCGTTCCTTGGCCAGGTAGAGCGCCCGGTCGGCACGCTCTATCAGCTCCAGGCTGTCCTCGCTGCCATGCAGTGCCGCCACGCCGACCGAGACGGTGATCTTGCCGATCGGCTCCTTGCTGGAGCGGACCAGCCGGGCGGCGGCGATGGCCGCGCGGATATTCTCGGCAACGGCGATGGCGCCCACCAGCGGGGTATTGGGCAGCAGCACGGCATACTCCTCGCCGCCGTAGCGGCAGGGTGTGTCCTGGCCCTTGGTGTTGTTGCGGATGACCTCGGCGACGAAACGGATCACCCGGTCACCGAGCAGATGGCCGTGGCTGTCATTGATCGCCTTGAAGTGGTCGATATCGATCATCAGCAGGGCATGGTGGCCGGGGTCGGAGGCCTCGGTCAGTCCGTTCATGGCGGCGAGCAGGGCACGACGGTTCGGCAGGCCGGTCAGCGGGTCGGAGGTGGCGACCTTCTTCACCTGCTGCAGCTCCCTCTGCAGGTCGTCGATGGCGTCGCTCTTCTCCTCGAACGCCTGTCTCAGCTGCCGGGTGGATTGACGCATGTGCTTGGTCTCGTCGGCGAGCACCTGCAACAGGTCGCCCAGTTCCTGCAGATCGTCGCAATGCTGGATCTCCTCGATATGCTGCTGCAGGTGCCGGTCATACCCGCCCGCCTCGTCATCCATGTGACCGAGGCTGCTGGTGAGGTCCGTGAGTATGTTGCTGATGCGCTCGCGCAGCTCCCGGTTGCCGATCAGTGCCTGCTGGCGGATGTGGCGCTCGAACAGTTCATCGCACAGCGGCCCGGTGAAGCGGGCGTTGGCCGAGATCAGCTTGTCGATCTCTGCCGTCAGCGCGGCATTGTCACCGCGTACATAGTCGAACCACAGTGCATAGTTTTTCGGGGTGGGCGGGATGCCGAAGCGTTGCAGATAGGGAATGGCCAGTCGCATCTGCTCCTGGCAGCGCGCTGTCTCGCCCTCTGCTGGATTGTCTTTGTCGGTCATCCGTTCGTCCCGTGCGAGGCCCCGTGTCCCGATGTTAGCGGTGTCCGCAGGCGGGGGCTGGGATGTCGTTAATGTTTTGTTGCCAGGGCGACAGTATAGGTCTTTCCCTGCTTGATCTTCTTGTGGTTGCCGAACACCTCGGTGAAGGCGCGGGCGATGAACTGGCGCAGGCCGCTGATGACGACGATATAGAAACGCCCACCCGGTTCCAGGCGCTCGTGAATGTCGTGAAAGAACAGGTAGTAGTGTTCCTTGTTGGCCTTCGCTGGCAGGTTGGTGGCGGCCAGGGTGAAGCTGCCCGGGGGTACCTGTTGCAGGCCGTTGCTGAGCAGGATATCGACGTTGTCGATCCGGTTGGCAGCGGCATTTTTCCTCGCGTATTCCACCGCCACGAAGTCCTTGTCCACCAGGGTGCAGTGGCCCTGCGGTGCACTCTTTGCGATGGCCAGGCCGATCGGGCCGTAGCCGCAGCCGAGGTCGATGGCACGGTCGTCGGGTCGGACCTCGATGTGATCGAGCAGCAGGCGGGTGCCCTCGTCGATGCCCTTGGGCGAGAACAGGCCCCAGGTGGTATGGAAGTGCAGGCGGTGACCAAGCAGCTCGGCATCGAACTCGATGTCCTTGCGCAGCTGTTCGTAGTCGAAGGGCTTGTTCGTGGTCTTCTTGCTCATGGGCGGCGATTATGCTGGTGGCGGAAGGCGGCGATCTTTGGCAGGTAGTCTGCCAGATTCTCGAAGCGGTGGTTGCCGCCATGCTCGATGATCACCTGCTGGTCGCGGTAGTAGTCTGCGGCCTGGCGGTAGTCCAGTACCTCGTCGCCGGTCTGCAGCAGCACCAGGTAGTGTTCGTCGGGGCGCAGATGGGGCCGGTACATCGCCTTCAGGGGCTCGGCGTCGGCGCGGGTGAACTCGAAGGTCTGGCCGTCGCACCAACGGGTCTGGGTGCCCAGGTGGTCGGCAAGCAGTTCGTAGGGGCGCACCACCGGGTTGATCAGCACGCTCGGCGTCGGCCGCTCGCGGTTCAGCCAGGTGGCATAGAAGCCGCCGAGCGAGGCACCCACCAGCAGGTCGACGGGGTGGCGTTCCTGCAGCGCCTGCAGTGCGGCGATGGCCTCGATGGGGCGGAAGGGCAGGTCGGGGGTGAGCACCTGGTCGCGGCCGAAATAGTCGATCAGCAGCTGTGACTTGTGCCCCAGCCCGCAGCTGGCGAAGCCATGGATGAAGAGGATCATGGCGGGCTCAGTGTGGCTGGCTGCACACCGGGCAGTGCGGGTCGGCCTTCAGCCGCAGCTCGCGCCACTGCATGTGCAGGGCGTCGAGGATCAGCAGCCGCCCGCTCAATGCCTGGCCGACGCCGGCGAGGGTCTTCAGTGCCTCGGTGGCCTGCACACAGCCGATGAGGCCCACCACCGGGGCGAGCACACCGTTGCTGGTGCAGGTGTCCTCGGGCTCGTCGCCCTCACCGTACAGGCAGCGATAGCAGGGATCGCCCGGCACGCCGGTGAACACCGACACCTGGCCCTCCCAGCGGATGGCGGCGCCGGAGACCAGCGGCGTGCGGGTCGCCACGCTGGCGGCGTTGATGGCGAAGCGGGTGGCGAAGTTGTCCGAGCAGTCGAGCACCAGGTCGGCCTGGTCCACCGCCTGCTGCAGGGCCGCGCCGGCCAGGGCCTCGGCGATGGTGTCGATGCGGCAATCGGGATTGAGTGCGGTCAGCGCCTTGGCGGCGGAGGTCACCTTGGCCTCGCCGATACGTTCGGTGGTGTGCACGATCTGTCGCTGCAGGTTGGACAGGTCCACCACGTCCGGGTCGGCGAGGGTCAGGTGCCCGACGCCCGCGGCGGCGAGATAGCTGGCCACCGGTGAGCCGAGGCCGCCAAGGCCGATGATCAGCACGTGGGCATCGAGGAAGCGGTCCTGACCCTCGGCACCGATCTCGGGCAGCAGGATATGGCGGCTGTAACGCAGCAACTGGTCGTCGTTCATGGCCGGCATTCTAGCAGTGAAGCCGCTGGCTCAGCGCAGCAGCAGCGCGATGCCGCTGCCGATCAGCAGCAGACTGATCAGGCGGCTGAAGGCCTGCTGGCTGATGCCGGTGTGGACATGACCACCGGCATACATGGCCAGCAGCATCACCGGCAGGGCAGCCAGGGTGAGCAGAATGATGTCCAGACCGGCCAGGCCGGTGATGAAATAGCCGCTGATGCGCATGCCGCCATCGATGAGAAAGACCGTGGCGATGCTGGCGCGAAAGGCCGTCTTGTCCAGGCCGCGCAGCTGCAGGTAGATGACATAGAAGGGCCCGCCGGTGCCGAACAGGGCGCTGACCAGCCCGCCGATGACGCCGGCGGGGATCGCCCAGATGCGGGTGTGCGCCCGCCGTGGCCTGAGCCCGCTCAGCGAATAGAGGGCATAGAGCAGCACGAACACCCCCAGTGCGGTATTCAGCGATTCGGTATCGAGGTTGCGCAGCAGATAGAGCGCCGTGAGCACGCCGGCGAGGGTGAAGGGGATCAGTGGCAGGATATCGCGCCAGACGATGCGCTGGCGATGGCGGATGCCATGGGTCGCGGCGGCCAGGTAGTCGAGCAGTGCCATCACCGGCACCACCAGCGGCAGCGGGAACAACAGGGCGAGCAGGGGGATGGCGATCAGCCCCGAGCCGAAACCGGCGATGCCGCGGATGAAAAAGGCGAGGGCGAGGATGGCGAGGGCCCAATGGGCCTGGTGGCTGCCGATATCGGTGAGGGACATGTGCGTGCTGCGGATGGAATCGGGTGCCGGAGTCTAGCCCAGCTGCCTGCCGCGGCACAGGCCGAGGCGGGGGCTGCCTGGTTAGAGATAGCGCCGCCAGTGATCGGGGCGTTCGTCGCGGCAGCCGTGCTCGCGGCGCCGATAACTGGAGATGAATACCTTGGCGGTGCAGTTCGACTCGCCCTTGGGGCAGCCCAGGTTTGCCCGCTCGGTCTCTTCGGCATAGTGGTAGAGGGCGCGGCGCAGCTTGTGCAGCAGGCTGTTGTCGAGGTGGAAGCCGCGCGCATCGAGTTGTTGCACGATGTCCTCGAGGGTGACGCGCAGCAGCTCGTATTCCACCCGCAGCACGGTGTCCCGCGGTACCTGCAGATCCCGCACGCCGGGATGACCTGCCAGTGCCTCGGCGGCGCTGTGTGCCTGCCGCGGATCCGGGTGCAGCGGGCAGAAGACGATCTCTCGCTGCTTGATCAGCTGGGTGGGGTCGATGACCATGGGGAAAGATTGGTCCGAATCCCTGGAAAGGTCAAGGTTATGTTGCCGGGGTGGGGTCGCCGTCCCGGGCACGCAGCCGGCCCAGGCCAAGCCGCTCGTGGCCGGCCAGGTCGCGCCGGGTCCCGACATCCGCCAAGCCCGCGCGGTGCAGCAGGTCGCGCACCGCCGGGCCCTGTTCCCAGCCGTGTTCCAGCAGCAGCCAGCCACCGGGTCGCAGGTGTTGCGGTGCCTCGGCGATGAGGTG